>CANPWX010000038.1 GCA_947585065.1 uncultured Bacilli bacterium
AACTATGAAAAGGAAGGAAAGATATATCAGATGATAAATAAAGAAGTAGATAAAGTAATAGAGACAAGTTTAGATCCAGATTATTTTGATCATGATTATTGGGCAAGATGGATTGAATATCATGATGGAATGAGAATTGGGGAGAGACGAGGAGAGAAACGTGGTGAAAAACGTGGAAAAAAACAGGTTGCTCAAAAATTAATTCAAAATGGTTATGATGATGAAATGATATCTGATACAACTGAATTAGATTTAAAAGAGATTCAAAAGTTAAGATTAAAATTAAAAAAATGAAAATTTGTTGTGAATTTTTAATGTAAACATTTGTTCTTTTATAGACTTTCTTTTTTTCTTTTGATAGAATTATAGAAGATAAAGGAAAGTGAATAAAAATGGAGAGTTTTTTATTAATTCTATTAATAATTATGGTAGGTATTTTAATTTATAAATTAAGTAATAAAAAAACAAATGAATTGAATGTTACAGAACGGTTGGGAAACTTTGAAGCACGTTTAGTTAAAGAACTTGGAGAATTTAAGTATCAATTTGCTAGTTCTCTTCAAAATGATTTTGAGAAACTCAAGATTACAATTGAACAACATTTGCTATTGATTAATGAAAATGTAAATACTAGGATAGATGAAAATTTTGAAAAAACAAATAAAACGTTTCAAGAAATTGTCGGGCGTTTATCAAAAATTGATGAAGCTCAAAAAAAGATTGATTCTTTATCTACTGAGATTATTTCTTTACAAAGTGTTTTGACTGATAAGAAAACTAGAGGCATTTTTGGGGAAGTTAATTTGAATTATATTTTATCTAGTGTATTTGGAGAAAACAATTCTAAGATTTATGAACTTCAACATCAATTATCCAATGGATATATTGTTGATTCTATTATTCATGCTCCTGAACCTCTTGGCAACATTTGTATCGACTCTAAATTTCCTTTAGAGAATTATCAAAAAATGACTAATCGAAGTTTATCTCGCGAGGAAAGAGAGTACGCGATGAAACTCTTTAAAATGGATGTCAAAAAGCATATTGATGCAATTTCTACGAAATATATTGTTCCTGATGAAACGTCTAATCAAGCTATTTTGTTTTTACCTGCAGAAGCAATATTTGCAGAAATTCATGCTTATCATACAGATTTATTAGAATATGCTTATAAAAAACAGGTATGGATTACATCTCCTACTACTTTAATGAGTACTTTAACTACGATTGCTATGATTATTAAAAATATGGAACGGGATAAATATGCTAAAGTGATTCAAAAAGAACTCAATTTATTATCTTTGGAATTTAGCCGTTATCGAGAACGTTGGACTAAACTTTCTCATAGTATCGATACGGTTAGTAGAGATGTTAAAGAAATTTATACAACAACTGAAAAAATTACAAAACGATTTGATTCTATCAATAGAGTTGATTTAAAAACACTTGAATCAAAATCTGATGAACAAGAATTAGAAGAAATTTAACGGAAGTAAAATAATACAAAAAGTCCTAAACAGAAACAATAAATTGAAAATTTCCAAAGTTTTCCTTTTTGAACAATGTTTGATAGCCATTTATAAGATAGGTAAGTTACTATACATGCTGCTAGTAATCCTAATGTATAAGGAAGTAAAAGTGTTTCTAAGTTTCCTGCTTCTACTATATCTAATAATCCAAGTCCCATGGAAGCTATGCTTACTGGAAAATATAACATAAAAGTATATTTTAAAGAGGCTTTTCTGGATAATCCACAGAGAAGGCATCCCACTAATACAGTTCCGCTTCGACTAATTCCAGGTAGTAATGCAATCATTTGCATTAAGCCGATTATAATCGCGTCTTTAATTGTAATGTCTTTATCTTCTTTTGTACCTTTGGAATTTTTTACAAAGAAAAGTAGAAATGCAGTTATTAGGAAGGCAACTCCTAGAATTTTTGTATTATTTGAGAAAGCATCAATTTTGTCTTTCAATAAAATCCCGGCAATACCTACTGGAATACTTCCTATTAATATCATTAGGCAATATTTAAAATCATTTTTTGTTTTTTCACGTGTTTTTTTATTTCCTATGAATTGAAAAAAAGATGTTACTAATTTTACAATATCTTTCCAAAAAATAAATAAGATAGCTAGGAAAGATCCAAAATTTACGACAATTTCAAAGTTTACATCGGATAGTGGACCTATATTGAACAAATTTTCTATTAGAACTAAATGCCCACTTGAAGAGATCGGTAATGGTTCTGTGAACCCTTGTAAAATTCCTAACAAAATATATTTTATTACTTCCATATTCTTATCACCTAATTCATTATATACTAAAAATGGAAAATAATAAATAAAATATTTTAGGGAGATTTTTGAAATGAAAAAAATTTTTCTTTTTTTCCTTGGTAATTGTTTAATCTCTATTTCCCTGTTTTTTGCTTTTCTTTATTTCAATCTTTTTACTTTTGGGTATACTTTTTCAGAATATGTCTATTTTATTAGTAGAAGATTTGAGTGTATTCTTTTTGTACCAGGATTACTTTGTTTGTTTTTTGCATTTAAGAGAGGAGATAAAAAACATGCACTATTATTATGATGTATTGGTAAATTTAGATACGGAGCTTTGGGAATTTTATGAATGGGAAGAAAATGATCGGTTAATTCCTATTAAAAAAATTCCTTTATTTCGAGTGTTAGAAAGTGATATTCGCAATTTTATGAAATATGAAATTACAGTAGATCCCAATTGGCTAAGTAAAATGGAAGAAAAGACGATATTTAAAAATGGAAAAGATAAAACAAATTGTTTACTTTTTTCTAGTACTAAAAATAGTATTGTATTAGAATTTGATCTTTATGGAAAAGTTATTGGAAGGAGTAAACTTTTGGTAGAAGATGAGAATAATTGTAATGAGGTTGCTATGAATATGAAAGAAGTAGAAATTCCTTATGAAGTTCGAGAAAAACGAAAACAACATCATTGTTTAAGACAAACTCTTCGAGAAAAACATTTTTTTGAAATTGAGTTAAAAACATTAAAAGAAAGTAATAATACATTAAAATGTAGTTATTTATATTATGAATGGTTTGGAAAATTAGAAAATGATATGGAAAAGATGATCCAAAATTTTGAAAAAGAATTAGAAGAATGTGATCCTAGAAAATTACATGAAATCGTTCATATTGTCAGATTGTCTTATAAGGAACAGCTATGAAAAAATTGATACTTGTTCTTTTTCTTTTCTTTTTTACTGGATGCGTTAGTAGAACAGCTCCAGATGCTGTCAAAAATTATTTAGAATTGTATCGAAATCATGATGTAGAAGTAACAGATTCATTAGATCGTTTAATTCAACAAGAAAACTTATATCCTGAACAAGAAAATTTATATCGGTTAATTATGAAAAAACAATATGTTAATTTAGAATATCAAATTGTTCATGAAACTTATTCTGGAAATCAAGCATCTATTGAGGTAGTAATCACTGTTTATGATTATATTGCAAGTCAAAGAAGAGCTGTTCAATATTTTCAAGAGCATAAAGAAGATTTTGAAACTGATGAAGGAATTGATCATTTGAAATACAAAGATTTGCAATTAAAATATATGAAAGAAGAGACTAAAAGAATTCGATATACTCTTACTTTTGATTGTATTTTAAATGAAAATCAATGGGAAATTGTGAAACCTGATTATACAGTTATTCAAAAAATTCAAGGAGTTTATCCTTATGAATAGAAAATATGCTTGAAACATTTTTGAAAATAAAGTAAACTAGAGATAGTTAGGAGGCCTTATTATGTGGCATGATATTTTATTAATTCTTATTGGTTTAATTATTGGATTAGTCATTGGTTTTTTGTTAGCAAGAATGATGATGAAAAAATATATGAAAAAGAATCCACCAATTAATGAAAAAATGATTGAAGCTATGATGAGTAGTATGGGGAGAAAACCTAGTCAAAAACAGGTAAGACAGATTATGAATCAAATGAATCGATATATGTAAGAGAGTTTTCTCTTTTTTTTGTTTTAAAAAAAATTTTGAATCATATAATGGGTTAGAATACAAAAAATATTGACACTTTGACTATTTTTGTGTTATTCTAATTGCAGAGTAAAGAATAGAGGGTATAAGTATGAAATTTTTAGAAAGTTTATATAATATAGAAAACTTTGGAATTTATTTGTTTATTGTTATTGGCATTTTATTTATTTTATTTTTGGTTATTTTGTTTTTTGGAAAGAAAGATGAAAAGAAAAGAAAATTAGAGGCAACTGTAAAATTAGAACAAGAAAAACAGGAACCAGAAAGTGTTACGATTGCTCCTGAGGCTCCTCTTGTTATGGATGAAAAGCCAGAGCTTCATATTCCGGTAGAACAGACGATGTTTCAAGAGATTACAGAACCAACTCCTGTAGAAGCACCTAAACCTTTAGAAAGTGAATTGTCTCAACCTATATTAGAACCTATTAAAGAACCTAGTTTATCAGATATTGCTTTAGAACAAATTAGTGAACTTAATAAGGTTCCTGAAAGAACAACTGAATTTGATTTTGATGCTTTAGCTGCTGAAATTAATAAAGAATTAGAAAGTATAGAAAGAAAAGAAGAACCAGTTAAAAGTTTAAATGAGACCGTTTCTCCAGTCACTTTCTCTGTACCTGAGAAAAAGGAAGTAGAAAGCCCTCAAATACAAGAACATGTAGAACCAAAATTAGAGAGAACAATGTCAATGCCTACTGTATTTAGTTCTGTTTATGTTAATCGTGAAAAAGAACAACCTATTGTAGAGAAAAAAGAAGAACCTGTTGTTACACCTGTAGCACCTAAAATTGAATTACCTAAAATTATTGATTTACCGAAAAAGAACAATGAATAGTAAAAGTAGTGTCAAAAGGCACTCTTTTTTTCATCTTTTTTTCTCTTTGTGCTATAATACAGAAAAGAGGAGCGCTTTTTATGAAATTATTTAATAAACAAAATGATAAAATTAATATGGAAGAAGTTAATGATGTAGTTAGCTTATCGAAAAAGATCTTGCATTTCTTTTACATTGTAATGATTATCGCGACTGTACTTATTGTTACTATTATCGCGAGAGAATGGGGAGTATGGAGCTTTCTTTTAAATATATTAAGTGTGTTATCTCCTTTCTTTATTGGTTTTGTTTTGGCTTGGATTTTTAATCCACTTGTTACGAAATTAGAAAAAAGGAAAATACCAAGAGTGATTGGGGCTATGCTTATTTATGCAGTTTTTATTGCAATTATTACATTATTTATTCGTTTTTTAGTTCCTGTTATTTATGAACAAGTGCAAATATTAATTAGTAATTTACCAGAAATTTTTAAAGAATTAGAAAATATTATTGATAAGATTTTTGGAAAATTAGGAACAATTGAAGGAGTTGATTTTGATGCTATTAAAAGTCAAATCTTTTCTACTGTTACGAATGGCTTTAATGGTTTTATGACTTCTATTCCAACTCTTCTTATGAGTTTTGTTGGAACTATTTTTTCTAGTTTGATTACTATTTCTTTTGGACTAGTTATTGGAATTTATATGCTTATTGATTTTGATTCGATCAGTGGACATTTAATTCAGATGTTACCAAAAAAGCATCGTTTTGAGGCCTCTCTTTTAATGACGAATATTTCAACAGAGGTTCGTAAGAGTGTAAATGGAACATTACTCGTGGCATTTATGGTCTTTGCTTGTGATAGTATAGGCTTTTGGTTAGTTGGTCTTCAAGCACCTATTCTTTTTGGACTTCTTTGTGGTATTACAGATTTGATTCCTTACATCGGGCCTTATATCGGTGGAATTATTGCAGTGATTGTTGGGTTTGCTCAAAGTCCAATTATTGGTGTTTTGACAATTGTTGTCGCGGTTGTGGTTCAAATGGTAGAAAACAATATTTTACAGCCTATTGTAATGAGTAAAACGATGAAGCTTCATCCGGTTACTATTATTGTAGGATTACTTATTTTTGAACATTTCTTTGGAATTATTGGTATGATTTTGGCTACTCCTTGTATTGCTTTGGCAAAAGTTGTTTGGAAGTTCTTTAAAGAAAAATATAACTTATTTAATGATAATGATTATATATCAATAGAGGATAATGAGTAATATCCTTTTTTCAATAGAATAGGAGAAGCTTTATGAAATTAATTTTAATTGCTGGTAAGGCTAGAAGTGGAAAGACACTCGCGGCTAAAATTTTAAAAGAAGAATTAGAAAAAAATGGGAAGCGTGTTGTTATTACAGAATATAGTAAATATATTAAACTTTTTGCTAGAGAACTTACGGATTGGGATGGTTTTAGTGAACCAAAACCCAGAAAATTTTTACAGGATTTTGGTTCTTATGTAAGACATAAAACAAATAATCCAAAGTATTTTATTGAAAGAATGAAAGAAGATTTAGAAATTTATCAAGAGTTTTGTGATGTTGTTATTATTTCTGATGTACGTTTAGAAGAAGAAATTTTAGAAATGAAAAAATACTCTCCTATTACAATTCATATTGAAAATCGTTATAATCTTTATGATTTAAATCAAGAAGAACAGGGCCATGAAACGGAACATGCACTTGATAATTTTCAAAATTTCGATTATAGTATTAAAGACAAAAGTGAAAGTGAAATGAAAAGCATTTTAATTTCAATTGGAAAGAAGGAAAATTTATTATGAATTTAAAAGATGAGTTTATTCAGTTTTTTGTGAACAAAGGGCATGTTCAAATTCCTAGTGCGCCTGTAGTACCAGAAAATGATCCATCAGTATTATTTAATACTGCAGGTATGCAACCTCTCATTCCTTATTTAATGGGAGAAGCTCATCCTTATGGGAAAAGATTATGTGATTATCAAAAATGTATCCGTTTAACAGACTTAGATAGTATTGGAGATTCTACACATCATACTTTTTTTGAAATGTTAGGAAATTGGAGTTTAGGAGATTATTTTAAAAAAGAAAGTATTTCTTATAGTTTTGAATTTTTAACGAAAGTATTACATATTCCTGTGGAAAAATTAGCTGTAACAGTATATGAAGGTGATGATAAAATACCAAGAGATGATGTTTCAGCAAATACTTGGGAATCTTTGGGTATTTCTCGTGAAAAAATTGCATTCTTAGGTAAAGATAATAATTTCTGGATTCCTGGTTCTTCTGGACCTTGTGGAGGAGATACAGAAATCTTTTATTGGCGAGGGAAAGGGAGTGTTCCTGAAAGGTTTGATCATGATGATGAAACATGGGTTGAAATTTGGAATAATGTCTTTATGGAGTATTATCAAAGTGAAGATGGTAATGTGAGTGAACTTTCTCAAAAAAATGTAGATACGGGTATGGGTTTAGAACGTATTGTTGCTGTGTTAGAAGGAGTTGATGATAACTATTTAACTTCTATTTGGGATAAACCTAGAAAATTATTAGAAGAGTTGTCTGGTATTTCTTAT
This sequence comes from uncultured Bacilli bacterium, assembly GCA_947585065.1. Taxonomy (GTDB): domain Bacteria; phylum Bacillota_I; class Bacilli_A; order RF39; family UBA660; genus Ventrenecus. The sequence goes on from CANPWX010000038.1 coordinate 7,460, forward strand.
GAAAAAGAAAAAGTATCGATGCGTATTATTTTAGATCATATTCGTACATCTGTTATGATTGCGGCGGATCCTGCTGGAATAAAACCAAGTAATACGGATCAAGGTTATATTTTAAGAAGACTCATACGAAGAGCTATTCGTCATGCAAGAAAATTAGGACTTGATATGAATAGTAATTGGGAAGAACAACTTGCTCTTTCGTTTATTGAACTTTATGAAAATTATTATGTAGAATTAAAACAAAATCGAGAAGTTGTTTTAAGTGTTTTAAAAACTGAAAAAGAAAAATTTAGTAAAACATTGGAAAAAGGATTAAAAGTTTTTGAAAAATATGTTCAAAATAAAAAGAGTATTGATGGAGAGACGGCTTTTCATTTATATGATACGTTTGGTTTTCCTATTGAATTAACAAAGGAAGTTGCCTTGGAAAAAGGACTAGAAGTCGATGAAGAAGGATTTAAAAAGAAATTTCAAGAACATCAGGAAAAATCAAGAACTGCTAGTGCAGGAAAATTTAAAGGTGGATTATCTGGTAATGGAGAAATTGAAACTAGATATCATACTGCTACGCATTTACTTAATGCTGCATTAAAAAAAGTCATTGGTCCTTCTGTTCATCAAATGGGAAGTAATATTACCGAAGAAAGACTTCGATTTGATTTTCCTTGTGATCATAAATTAACGGAAGAAGAAAAGCAGAACGTAGAGGAACTTGTTAATACTTGGATTCAAGAAAGTATTCCTGTTACAAAAGAGATTATGGAAAAAGAGAAGGCTATTTCCAGTGGGGCAGAATGTATGTTTATTGAAAAATATCCTGATATGGTAACGGTTTATACAATTGGAGATGTTTCAAAGGAATTATGTGGAGGCCCTCATGTTTCTAATACTAGTGAGCTTGGACATTTTAAAATAATTAAAGAAGAAGCAACAAGTGCTGGTGTAAGAAGAATTAAAGCTGTATTAGAGTAATATTTATCAAGTGTTTATGAATTATTATTTGTAAACGCTTTTTTTTCGACAAAATAAGACAAAAAAAATAGGCGAATTAGCAGATTTTAAAAAATAAGGGAAAATCTGTATACCAA
>CANPWX010000039.1 GCA_947585065.1 uncultured Bacilli bacterium
GCTATGGTAACTGGATTAAGTAAAGAAGAAATAGTAAAACTTGAAAAAGAACAAGATTAGTTTCTTCTTTTTTAATTCTTTAAAATGCAGTGATGCAATTGTTTTTTATGAAAAGAAATGTATTGTAAGATGAGTTCTTCTAGTTTTTTTCCTTTTTTTGTGGTACTATTACAATAGGTGAGAAAGTTATGAATAAAAAAGGTTTTACTTTAGTTGAAATTTTAGCAGTTATTGTTATTTTGGGGTTGCTTGCAGTTATTGCTGTTCCTAGTGCGATTGGAATATCTGATAATATTAAAAAAAATATGTATTGTGATAAAGTTGATATGCTGCTTACTGATGCTGAACGTTGGGGAGAAGCACATCGAAGTGAACTTAAAACAGCTGATGTCTGTTATAAAGAACTCTCTATTGATGATTTAATTAAAGCAGGTATTACTAAAAAAGAAGAAAATCGAGTTGGTATTGAAAATCCTTATACTGGTGATGATATGGAAGGTAAGATTGGTGTGTATTTAAAAAATAATCGTGCTTATGCTTTTTATATTGAATCAGATTCTACTTTAAAAGATGCTTGTAATTCTGATGATATTCGTGTGTGTAATGATAATGAAAGTGAAAGACAAAATGGTCAGATTGTTTGTGTGAAAAGACCTTCTAGGGCATGTTAGATTTACAAACGGAGAATTATTTGTTAAAATATATACTTGATTTGAGGGGATAGAATGAAAACTGTTTGTTTAATTGGAAAACCTAATACAGGAAAATCTAGTTTATTTAATCGACTTGTTGGAGAAGAAAAATCGATTATTTTAGATATGCCTGGAATTACAAGAGATCGAATTTATGGAACTGTTACTAATCAAAATAAAAGTTTTTCTTTAATTGATACTGGTGGAATTGAGCTTGGAGAAGATGATTTTCAGAAAGATATTTTAGCTCAGGCTACTTTTGCAATGGATGAAGCGGATTTGATTTTATTTGTTGTTGATGGAAAAGAAGGACTTGGGCCTAGTGATTATAAAATTCGTGATATGCTTCATAAAACTGATAAAGAAGTTCTTGTTGTTGTTAATAAAATGGATAATGAAAAAAAGATGGAAGATATTTATGATTTTTATGAATTGGGCTTTGAACATATTTTTCCTGTTTCTGCTTCCCATAAATTGGGACTTAAAAATTTGTTGGATCAAATTACAAAAGACTTACCTGAGGATGTAGAAGAGGAAAGTGATCTTTGTAAATTTTGTTTTATTGGCAGACCTAATGTTGGAAAAAGTAGTTTAGTGAATGCTATTTTGAATAAAGATCGTTCTATTGTAAGTAATGTTCCTGGAACTACGCGAGATGCTGTGGATACAAAATTTTCTTATCATGGTAAAGAATATTTGATGATTGATACTGCTGGAATGCGTAAAAAAGGAAAAATTTATGAATCTGTTGAAAAGTATAGTTTACTTCGTAGTTTAAAGGCTATTGAAAGAAGTGATGTTTGTGTTCTTGTTATTGATGCTGAAGAGGGTATCATTGAACATGATAAACATATTGCTGGTATGGCTATTCATGCTGGTAAAGCATTAGTTCTATGTGTCAATAAATGGGATACAGTTTCAGAAAGTATGAAAGAATGGCAAGAGAAATTAAAATATGAATTTCAGTTTGCTACTTATGCTAAAGTGGTATTTCTTTCTGCAAAAACTAGAAAAAGAGTTTCTACTTTAATGCCTGAGATCATTTCTGCTTATGAAAATTATAAAAGAATTGTTCCTACTTCTACTTTAAATGCTATTATTCAAGATGCTGCTTTTATTCATGCAGCTCCTTCTTTTCGAGGGAGAAGACTTAAAATTTATTTTGTCAAACAGGAGGATGCAAAACCACCTAAATTTGTTTTTCATGTAAATGATAAAAAATTAATTCATTTTAGTTATGAAAGATATTTGGAAAATCAATTAAGAGAAAATATTGATTTTACTGGAACTCCTATTCTTTTGAAATTTAAAAATAAAGAGGAATAGTTGGAAACAAAATAGGCTTCTTACATACACTATGTTAGAGGTGCGTTTATGGAGTTTAAAGATAGCTTTTTTGAAAAAGTAGAGAAAAAAACTAAGGTAGATAAAGAAACAATTCTTTCTTTAGCTCAAAAATTACAAAATGGAAATATGAAAGATGAAAACACTTTAAGAGAAATTATTGCTACTCTTAGTAAAATGACTGGAAAAAGTGTCAGTAAAGAACGTGAAGATAAAATTGTTCAAACAATTATGGATGATAAAGTTCCAAATGGTGTAGATCAAATGTTTTGAAAATAAAAAAGTAGGGATTGGCTCTCTACTTTGTTTTCTCTTATTTTCTTCCGAGTAAATCATCTAAGGAACATGAAAAATGCTTTGCAAATTCTAAGGCATAAACGGTTGTAATTAAACATTTACCTGTTTCATATTTATGGATGTTTGATTGTGTTGTTTGAAGGGCTTCAGCAACTGCTTTTTGAGTTAATGCTTTTTCTTTTCTTTTCTTTTTTAGATTTGTAGATACAAGATTGACATCAATTTCATCGCCAATTTTTGATTTCATTTTTTTATTATCATTGGATAATCCTGTTACATAGTCTAAACTTACTTTATAATTGTTAGCAATTTTATTTAGTTGACGAAGTGGCATGATATCTTTCCCTGTTTCCCATCCTGCATAAGTTGCACGTTGAACATGTAATACATCAGCAATGTTTTGTTGAGTGATCCCTTCTAAGTTCCTTAATTGTCTTAATCTTTCAAAATTCATTTTTATCACCTACATTTATTTTCTCAGAAGAAAGTGAAATAATCGAGTACTCGTGGTTGAAAATGATTGAATTTCGTTATTTTTTTTCTTTTTCTGAGTTGTAAACTACTATCATTATAATATAAATCTTCTGTTTCAACAAGGAAAAATTCTTTTTTGTCATAGAATATATGCTTTTTTCATATAGTTTCATAGGTGATTGTGAATGGATAAGAAAGAATTATTGTCGTCCATAGCCAAGCGTGGAAATGGAGAAATTTATTTAGGAGTAGTAGGAGCTGTCCGAACTGGTAAAAGTACTTTTATTAAACGTTTTATTGAAAATTTGGTTGTTCCTAGTATTACAGATGAGTATGAAAAGAAACGCTGTTTAGATGAAATTCCTCAAAGTGCACAGGGTAAAACTATTATGACTACTGAGCCTAAGTTTGTTCCTTCTTCTGGTGCGAAAATTAAAGTGGATGATTTTGAAGCAGATATTAAACTTGTGGATTGTGTTGGGTTTGTTATTCCAAATTCTGTTGGTTATGAAGATGCTGATGGAAATCCGAGAATGATTAAGACTCCATGGTTTAATGATTCTGTTCCTTTTGTTGAAGCTGCTGAGATTGGAACAGAAAAAGTGATTAAAGATCATTCAACGATTGGTATTGTTGTGACTACGGATGGATCGTTTGGAGAATTAAAACGAGAAGATTATTTAGAAGCTGAGGAAAAAGTTATTAGTGAGTTAATTGCTATTGGTAAACCTTTTATTATTGTTTTAAATAGTAGCAAGCCAAATAGTACGGAGACAAGAGCTTTACAAGAAAGTTTACAAGGTGCTTATCATGTTCCTGTTCTTTCTCTTAATGTAGAACAAATGGAAGAACCTGAAATTTTAGGAATTTTGAAAGAAGCTTTATATGAATTTCCTGTTACTGATATTACTGTCAATATTCCTAAATGGGTTCATGTTCTTTCTAATCATCATGAAATTAAAAAACATTATTTAGAAAAAATGAAAGAAAGTGTCAGTAATGTTTCTAAATTACGTGATGTAGAAGAATTATTAGTTCATTTTTCTGATTCTGAATTTATTTCAAAAGCTTATATTTCTAATTTAGATGCTTCTACTGGAATTGTGTCTGTTACTTTAGATAGTGAAGATGCTCTTTATCAAGATGTTTTGAAAAGTTTAGTAGGTGATGCTGCAACTAGTAAAGCTGGTCTTTTAAAGGTGTTTACTACTTATGCAGAAGGAAAAGAAGAATTAGAAGGAATTAAAGAAGCCTTGAGATCAGCTAAAACTACGGGATATGGTATTGTTTTTCCAACTCTTAAAGATATGAAATTGTCTACTCCAGAAATTATTAAACAAGGGAATCGGTATGGAGTTAAATTAAAAGCAGTTGCTAGTAGTATTCATTTGATGAGAGTTGATGTAGAAAGTACTTTTGAACCGATTATTGGCTCGGAACTTCAAAGTAAAGAACTGATTAATTATTTAATGAAAGATTATCAAACGGATCCTTCTAGTATTTGGAAAAGTGAGATTTTTGGGAGAAGCTTAGATGTCATTGTGAAAGAGGGTATTCAAGCTAAACTATCTATTATGCCTGAAAATACTCGTTATAAATTAAGTCAAACTGTGACTAAAATTGTCAATAAAGGGTCAAGTAATTTGATAGCATTTGTGATTTAATGTAAAAAAGTGCATAAAATGTACTTTTTTTCTTGCATTTCTTTCTATTTTTTGATACTTTTAATGTGTAAGGTAACTCGCCTTATGAAATTGAAAGGGAGGTCAATAACAATGTCAAAACAAGACGTAATTGATTTTATGGCTGAAAAAGCTGAAATGAGTAAAGCACAAGCAGGACGTGCATTAGATGCATTCTTTGCTGCAGTAGAAAGTGGATTAAAGAAAGGTGAAGATATTACTTTCGTTGGATTTGGTAAATTCTCTGTAAAAAAACGTGAAGCTAGAGAAGGACGTAACCCATCTACTGGTGAAACTATGAAAATTCCAGCAAAAAAAGTTGTATCATTTAAAGTTGGAAGAAAATTAAAAGATTCTGTTCAATAATCACTTTTTTTAGAAGAAAACGAGTCTATGGATTCGTTTTTTTTACATTAAAAATTTTTGAATTTAAAATTCGAGATAAAGTTGAATAAACGAAAAGAAAATAGTATAATTTTAAATAGGTGGTGAACAATTTGATAAAACGTGTTTTAAGTGCTCTTGTTTTAGTGCTTATTCTTATTCCTTTATGTATTGCTGGTGGCAAATCGTTTACAATCGCGGTTAGTTTAATGGCTTTATTTGCTTTTGCTGAATTATTGGATTTAAAGAAAAGTCATTCTAAAATTCCTAATGGGATTGTTCTTGTCGCGGCTTGTATTTTAATTCTATTAATTGTTTATGAATATGATGTTGCCGGTGGTATTCCTTATGTGATACTTTCTTTCCTTAGTTTGGTTTTGCTTCTTCCAACTCTTTTTCCTTATAAAAAGGGAGAATACGAAACAAAGGATGCTTTTTATTTAATCGGTTGTATTTGTTTTTTAGGAGTTTCTTTTCATTCTGTTCTTGCTCTTCGAAGTGAAAGTTTGTTATTATTTGGTTATGTACTTTCAATTCCTATTATTACAGATACTATGGCTATGCTTTTTGGAAAACTACTTGGTAAAAAGAAGATTGCTCCCGTGATTAGTCCAAATAAAACTTATGCTGGTGCTATCTTTGGATCTTTATTTGGAACGATTTTTCCTACAATGATTTATTATTTCTTTATTTCGAAAGAATCTATTTTTCTTATTTTAGGAATTAGTTTTGTTCTTTCTATTTTAGGACAAATGGGAGATTTACTCTTTAGTAAAATTAAACGAGAAAATGATATTAAAGATTTTTCTAATTTGATTCCAGGACATGGAGGAATATTGGATCGTTTTGATAGTTTCTTGTTTGTTGTATTATTATTTTTAATTTTGAAAGGATTTATAGGGTGATATTTATGTGGATTGTCAGTTTGTTATTATTTATTTTAATTTTAGGAATTATTATATTAGTTCATGAGTTTGGACATTTTATTTGGGCTAAGATAAGTGGAGTTTATATTTATGAATTTTCTATTGGTATGGGACCTGTTATTTTTTCTCATAAAGGAAAAGATGGAATTTATTATAATATTCGAGCACTTCCTATTGGTGGTTTTGTTCAAATGGCTGGAGAAGTTTATGAAGATGATGAAAAAATTCCAAAAGAAAAGTTTTTGTGTAATCGTCCTTGGTATCAAAGATTAGTGATTTTAGTTGCTGGGGTAATGAATAATTTTATTTTGGCAATTGTTTTCCTTTTTCTCCTTGGCTTTATTTGGGGGCCAACGAATTCGACTCCTAAAATATTAAGTGTTCAAGAAAATTCTGCAGCTAGTGAAGTTGGTTTACAAAATGGAGATGTGATCACGGCTATTAATGGACATCATTTTAGTTCTTGGGATGTTGGTCAAATTTATTTATATTATAAAGATAAAGATAATGTTTATCAATTTGAAATTGATAGAGATGGTAAAAAGGAGACTATTGATATTACTCCTAAAATTGTGAGTGAAAACGGAGAAGAAAGAAAAGTATTTGGTATTCAAATGGATACTAATTCTTCAAAGGGATTTTTAGCAAGTATTTCCTTTGCTTTTCAGAAATTTTGGAATGTTATTTGTTCCATGGCTGTTACTGTTTGGGGATTAATTAGTGGGCAAGTTTCTGTTGGTAATTTGTCTGGACCTGTTGGTATTTATCAGGTTATTGATCAAAGTGTTCAATATGGATTACAACAATTAATTTATATCACGGCATTTTTATCTATTAATGTTGGATTTATTAATATTTTACCTTTCCCAGCATTTGATGGTGGCCATGTCTTCTTTATGATTGTTGAGAAAATTAAGGGAAGTAAAGTGAATGCAAAATTTGAAAATATTTGTACGATGATTGGTTTTGCACTTCTTATGCTTCTTATGATCTTTATTACGATTCAAGATATACTACGATTGTTCTAGGGCTTTTTAAAGCTCTTTTTTATTTTTTGCATAAAATATACTAAAGATTTTGAGAGTGGGGATTTTTATGCAAAATTCAAAGTGTTTTATACCTAAGTATATTGTTTGTCAAGCTTATGGCCCGACTGGACCTACTGGACCTCAAGGTATTCCTGGAACGCCAGGTGGACCTATGGGACCCACAGGACCTACAGGGGCAACGGGCCCAGTTGGACCTCAAGGAATACCTGGAAGAGATGGGTTAGATGGTTTGGTTGGGCCACAAGGACCGCAGGGAAATCCAGGGCCTCCTGGTGAGATGGGACCTCAAGGAAATGTTGGACCTACTGGACCACAAGGAGAAGCAGGAATACAAGGAGAACCTGGACCAACTGGCCCTCAAGGAGAAATGGGACCTCAGGGACCACAAGGTATTCCTGGAAATGATGGCATTAATGGAGTTATGGGACCCCAAGGACCGCAAGGGGAAAGAGGACCCGTTGGCCCGGCTAATGGACTAAATGCTTTTGGTGGCATTTTTGGTTCTACTCCTACCAATATTATTGCTAGTCCGTCTATTCCAGCTACTGTTGTAATGAATGAAATGATGCCTCAGAAAAATGTTTTTTATGATACTCAAAATAATCTTCATATTGAAAATACTGGTATTTATGAAATCACTTATCGTGTTGTTTTATCTTCGATGGTACGAGATACTATTACTCTTTCTGTCGCATTAAACGGAAATAATTTGACAGGTTCTTCTCTTCCTTTTGATTTATTAGCTAATATTGATACGATTTTATCTGGAACGCTCATTGCTTCTTTAGATAGTGATTCTTATTTAAGGCTTACGGTTTCTTCTACTAATGAAGATACATTAACTTTATATATTGATGAATCTCTATTATTAGTAAAGCAATTAGACTAAATCAGTGTTTTGTTTTTGAAAAATATGTTATAATGGATGTGTGTCTTGGTAGCTCAGTTGGATAGAGCGTTAGCCTCCGAAGCTAAAGGGCATGAGTTCAAGTCTCATTCAAGACACCATTTTATTTTTTTTATAGAAAGGTAGAATTATGGTAGAAAGTAAAATAAAAGAATTATGGAATAGTGATCAGACTATTTATTTTTTTGATGTTGATGGTGTTTTGGCTCCATTAGAACTAGGAGAATATAATCATTACTATTATGATGATGAATCATGGAATAAAGCACTTTTAACTCATGATTATTATGCTGAGATGAGACCGAATCGACAAATTCAAGATTTTTTAAAAAATAAAGATAAAAGAAAAGTTTATGTTATAACAAAAGGAATGAATGAAGTTGAGTTTGAACAAAAGGCACGTTTTTGTAATAAAAATTATGGAATTTTAAAAGAAAATGTTTTTTTAGTTTCTTCTAATGAAGAAAAATTGAACATTATGAAAAAAATAAAAGAGAATTTTCCTGAATTGGAAGATAAATATTTTGTAATGATAGATGATACAGTGGAAGTATTAAACGACATTATGAATCATTCTTCTTTTTCTACCGTTCATATTAGTAGTTTCTTTGATTGATTTTTTTTAGTTTGGAAAAGATACTTGCCAAACAAAGGAAACTAGGGTACAATTTATTTAATTAGAAAAGTAGAAAGAAGGTCCCTCTATGCAAATATCAAAAAACAGAAAATATAGTAACTTTAGATTGTTTTCATGTTACCATGAATGAAACAACAGGGACTAATATAAAATT
>CANPWX010000040.1 GCA_947585065.1 uncultured Bacilli bacterium
CTTTTATCTTCTAATGTAATTTCAAAACATTTTGCTCCTACTTCATTAAAGTCTTTCTGTGTATTACTATACATCCAATACGCATAAGACACTCCTATTACACTAAGTAAAACCAAAAAAATACCCATTGCAATCAATAACTTTTTCTTCATAACATCACCTTCTACTATTATGTCTTTATTTTATACTTTTATTATACTAGAGAAACAGGGGTATTTCAAGTATCATATCCAAATTACCTATATTTTACAATTTTCATTTAGAACATCGCATAAAATACAGGGTATTACAAATCACTTATTTGTAATTCATTCCTTTTATAAAATGAATGAAAGGTGGTGGATATGGTAAGACTTGCAATTGAACCTTTGTTAAAAAGAGAAAATAGAAGTAAATATTGGTTATGTCAAAAAATGAACATCACTTCCAGAAATCTAAATCGTATCATTCGTGGAGACACAGATTCCATTTCTTTTAAATATATTGAAGAATTTTGTAAATACTTAAACTGTACTCCTGGCGAATTAATCTTTTTAACAGACAGTTATCATCCCGAACAATTATTACTTCCAAAATAATTGTTTTTTTTAATATTTCATATTTTAAATCATAAAATTTATTGGTGATTGATATGTTTTTATTAAATATATTAAAACAAATGCTCTTTTTTACAGGAAGCTACTCTAATAATGTATTTCCAGATCCTTTAAGCGAAGAAGAAGAATTAGAATGTATTCTAAAAATGCAAAAAGGAGATGAAGTAGCAAGAAATAAATTAATAGAACACAACCTAAGACTTGTCGCCCATATAGTAAAAAAATTTGAAGTCAATATAGAAGAAACCGATGATTTAATTGGAATAGGAACAATTGGCCTAATAAAAGGTGTAGATTCATTTCACTATGATAAAAATATTAAATTAACCACTTATGTTGCCAAATGTATTCAAAATGAAATTTTAATGTATTTTCGAAGTGTCAAAGGTGAAAATATCAAAAATATTAGTTTAAATGATTCCATTGGTTATGACAAAGATGGAAACGAAATTAGTTTAATGGAAGTAATCAAAGATAATTCAGAAGATTTTGCAACTTCTCTCCAAACCAAAGATAATATCAAATTATTAAACTGTTACTTAAAAGTTTTAAACAAAAGAGAACAAGAAATTATTGTAAAAAGATACGGATTAATGAATCAAAAAGAAATGACTCAAAAAGAAATCGCTAAAGAAATGAAAATATCTCGAAGTTATGTTTCCAGAATAGAAAAAAGAGCATTAACCAAAATACTCCGTGAATTCATGAAAAATAAAAAAGAAAACTATCCATCTATTTAATAGTCTTCATCAATTTGATCCAAATTTTCTAATTCAGTTTCAATAACATTCCGAAATCTGCGTTTAAAAGCAATAATCCTTACCCGTAATTTTTCACCATCAGCTTCTAACTTTTCCGCTTTCATTAAAGCATCGTTAACAATACGCGAAGCATTTCTTTTAGCTTCTTCTAAAATAGACTTTGACTCATCTCTTGCGACTCTTTTAATTTGATTAGACGCATCCTCAGCAACCATTAAAGCTTTATTTAAAGTATGTTCCAAATTTTGATAACGAACTAGTTCTTTTTTCAAATTACTAATCTCTTCATCTCTTTTTTTTAAATTATTTAACATACTTTCATATTCTTTTGCAACAGTATTAACAAATTCTCCTACCTCAGCTTTATTATACCCATACAAACTGGTACTAAATTTCTTCAAAGTCTCACCTTCTTACTTATACAACTACAGGGCACTTACCATTCCATTTCTTCTTCATTGTTTTTTTCTGTTTTATCAGCATCATCTGTAATTTTTCCTTGTATATTAACATTCTTTGGAGTACATAAATAAATACCTACCCCAATCTTTTGCATAGAGCCCCCAATAGAATAAATACATCCAGATAAAAAGTCAATAATTCTTTTCGCTTGAGCAGAAGTAACTCTTTTCAAATTCACAACAACACTATTACGACTTTTTAAATGATCAGCAATTTGTTGAGACTCAGAAAAAGCTCTTGGTTCTAATAAAATCATTTTATTACCAGTTTTATCAGCTTCCTTTAATGCCTCAGCCTCACTAACGTTATAATACTCATCTTCACTCATTGCATTGTTTTCATCTTCATCAGAAAACCATTTTTTTAATTTGCTAATTGCCATACACTAGCCCTCCAGTTTCTATCTAAAAACATTTTAACAAAAACTCATTTGTTTTTCAAGATTATTTTCACTTTTTTTAAAAAGCAAAAAAATTTCCAGATCATCTAAAATCTGAAAAATTTTATAAATTGATTTTTTCTTTTAAAAACTTTTTAAACTCAACCAAATCCATGGAAACTTGTTCCATACTATCTCGATCACGAACAGTAAAAACACCATTATTTAAAGTATCATCATCAATAGTAATAGCATATGGGGTCCCAATCGCATCACTACGACGATATCTCTTTCCAATACTTCCTGATTCATCATAAGTAACAGAAAATTCTTTTGCAAGTTCTCCATAAAGTTCCAAAGCTTTTTCAGAATGAATTTTTTTCATTAATGGAAGGATTGTCACTTTATAAGGAGCAATATTAGGAGCCAAATGCAAAACCAAGCGTTCATCTTCTCCTACCATTTCTTTCGAATAAGCATCACATAAAACTGCTAGAATAATACGATCAAGCCCAACAGCTGGTTCTACAACATAAGGCAAATATTTTTCATTTGTTTCAGGATCTAAATATCTTAAATCTTCTTTTGAATGTTCCATATGAACTCCTAAATCATAATCCCCTCGATCCGCAATTCCCCAAAGCTCTCCCCAACCAAAAGGATAAAGATATTCAATATCAGTAGTAGCTTTACTATAGAAAGACAACTCTTCCTTGGCATGATCTCGATATCTTAAATGAGCATTTTGAATTCCCAAATCTTTTAAAAATTCCATACAAAAACTTTTCCAATACCCAAACCATTCCAAATCAGTACCTGGTTTACAAAAAAATTCTAATTCCATTTGTTCAAATTCACGAGTACGGAATGTAAAATTACCAGGAGTAATCTCATTACGAAAACTCTTACCTGTTTGCCCAACCCCAAATGGAATTTTAGCTCGCATACTTCTCTGAACATTCAAAAAATTAACAAACATTCCTTGAGCAGTCTCTCCTCTTAAATAGACTTTATTTTTAGTGTCTTCCGTAACTCCTTGATAAGTTTCAAAAAGCAAATTAAATTTTCGAATAGAAGTAAATTCACTCGATCCACAAAGAGGACAAACAATATGTTTTTCATGAATATAATTTTCTAATTCCTCATTACTCCATCCATCACCAGTTTCATCTCCATTCGTAAAATCTTCGATTAATTTGTCAGCTCGATGTCTTGCTTTACAACGTTTACAATCAATTAAAGGATCTGTAAAACTAGTCACATGTCCACTTGCTACCCAAACTTCAGGATTCATAAGAATAGCCGATTCAATTCCATAATTATACGGATTTTCTTGAATAAATTTCTTCCACCAAAAATCACGAATATTCTTTTTTAGCTCAATTCCCAAAGAACCATAATCCCAAGTATTGGATAATCCCCCATAAATTTCACTACCTTGAAATATAAATCCATATGTTTTACAATAATTCACTAACTCATCCATTGATAACTTCATAGAAATCCTTCTTTCTAAAACCTGTATTCATTATAGAAGAAAACAACAAGATTTACAAGCAAAATTTATCTCTATGGCTCCAATTGAATCTCTAAATTCATAGTAGATAAATCAATAACCGTACCTTTAGGAATACTAAAACTTTTCACAGTACCATATCCATTTAAAGTATATTTTAATCCTATCATATCACAAAAAGAAACAGCCTCATTTGCACTCCAAGAAGTAATATCAGGCATTTGAATAACCAGATCATTTGTTTTCAAAAATATTTTAGAACCAAATACTACTTTAGTACCCTGTAAAGGATATTGATTGGTAACATATTTTCCATTTCCTAAAACAACAACTTGAAAACCTAATTTTTTTAAATCTTCCACAGCAACCACAGTTTCTTTAGATATCCACTGTGTTACATTCACAATTTTGGAAGAATCCACATCATTTTTTTCACTAGTTACATTCACAATATTAGCAATATCTTTAATTGCACTAGCAATCGTTTTAGCAATATCATTACTATCTCCAACATATTTTTCCGTTGCAAAGTAAAAAACATACTCTGGATCTTCATAAGGAAATAACCCAATAAAAGAACGAATATAATCGTAAGTACCAGTTAAATATCCTCCATTAGGAGAAGCAATTTGAGCAGTTCCTGTTTTTCCAGCAATTTTTACATTCTCTGGTGAATAAATTTTATTATAAGTAAAGCCATTATAAACAACATCATACATTAATTCTTTCATTTTTTGAATAGATTCAGGACTTGCCATAACCCCAATTTCTTCTCTTTCTCCTTTTTGAGTTATATTTCCATTCGCATCTACTACTTTGGAAACAATATAAGGTTTCACCATCACTCCATCATTAGCAAAAATAGTCATAGCTTGAAGCATTTGAATAGGAGTTACTAAAATACCTTGTCCAAAACTAGAATTAGCAAGTTCAGATTCATATTGAAAAGCAATAAGCCCTTCCGCTTCTCCAGGTAATGTAATTCCTGTTTTTTCTCCAAAACCAAGTTTATTATAATAATCTTTTAATTTTTGAGTTCCTAATTTCAAAGCTAAATTAGTAGCCGCGACATTAGAAGAATAAGCAAAACCAAGATCATAAGAGATATCTCCCCATCCAACATTATTAAAATCTTTAATTTTAGTAATTCCATCACTTAATGTAATACTTCCTGAATGATATAGATCTTCCCCATTATAAATTCCATTTTCTAAAGCAGCAAGCCATGAAAAAATTTTCATTGTACTTCCTGGCTCATATTGATATCCAACTAAAGGACTTAAATAATTATTTAAATTTTCTAAAGTGTTTGGATTAAAATTAGGATTAGAAGCACTTCCAATAATCTCTCCAGTTTTAGCATTCATCACAGTAAAACTAGCCCAAGAAAGTTGTTTATCTTTTGAAAAAGTAGAAATAGCATTTTCCAAAATATTTTGTACATCTGTATGTAATGTTAAATATATATCCTCACCTGCAATAGCCTCTTCTTCATATACTTCACTTGTAGGCATACGGTATCCATAAGCATCTTGTTGATACTCAGTATATCCATTTTTTCCCTTTAACTCATCATTAAAATAAGCTTCTATCCCCATATCACCGACAATTTCTCCATCTTCATTACTTCTAGCATATCCCAAAATATAAGAAGCCCAGGAAGAATTAATATATTGTCTTTTCTTCGCTAAAGTTTCAAATTCAATACCCGGTAAATCCAATTTTTGAATCATAGTTTTTTTATCTTCACTAACTCTTCCCCAAACACCCAATTCTGTTTGATACAAATCTTGATCAAAAAAAGAAACAAGATCATTTTTACAACGTACTTTTCCTTCCTCAGTCTCAGCAAGAATTTTACAAAGAGCATCGGCCGTTTGTTCTTTATCAATAACGTGTTTTGGATATCTCTCATCAGTAGTACGAGAAGGAGAAAGCATCGCGATCACTTTATAAGAATTTGCATTTTTAGCTAAAGGTTTTCCTAAAGCATCATAAATAACTCCTCTTGGAGCATAAAGAATCTCTTTCACAGTATTACGATTATTAGCAAATTCTGTTAAATTAATACCATCTACTTGACTACTTAAAACAACATAAGATAATTTAATAATAATAACAGCGAAAAAAATTACGACAATAAGCATAGAAAGTCGCATATTTACTAAAATTTTACGGGCTGTTTTTTTTCTCATAATTACTCCTCAATATTTTTAATATTGTTATTATTATACGTCATTCCTTTCGAAGAAACAACCTCTTGAATTTTATCTAAAGAAGCAAGTTCATCAACCTGCATTGATAAAGACTCATTAATTCCCTCTTGTTCAGATATTTTAGAACGAATTTGTTCCAAAGTAATATTACTCTCTGATAAAACCGCTTTTGTAAAAACAATAGAAATAGGAAACAAAAAGACAGCTATAACAATAAGAACATATAACATTTTTTCGCCCTTTAAAATTTTATAATATCTTTTTTTCATTAAATCAAATCCTTTCCGCAATCCTCAATTTAGCACTTTTACTTCTACTATTTTCTTGAATTTCTTCTACACTAGGTAAAAGAGGTTTTTTTGAAATTATTTTCAATTTTGGTAAATACTCATCAGGTATAACTGGAAGTCCTTTAACAACAGGATCCACTTCACTATATTTTTTAAAAATATTTTTAACAATTCGATCTTCCAAAGAATGAAATGTAACAACAACAATTCTTCCTTTAGAATTTAATAAATCAATTGCACTTTCTAAAGCCATTTCAAGATCTTTTAACTCTTCATTGACTTCAATCCGAATAGCTTGAAAAATGTTTCTCTCTGGATGTTTTTTATAAAAATAATTAGCTCCAACCGCTTTTTCTATAATAGAGACAAGCTCCAATGTTGTTTCAATTTTTTTAATTTTTCTTTGTTCAACAATTAGATTTGCAATACTATCGCTTCTATCTTCTTCTCCATATTGATAAAAAATTCTCTTTAAATCTTCTAAAGAATACTCATTAACAACATTTTTAGCAGTCAAATAATCTCGTCTATCCATTCGCATATCCAAACTTTCATCACGTTGGAAAGAAAAGCCACGACTTTCATCCAGTTGTGGAGAAGAAACCCCCAAATCAAACAAAATACCATCAACTTTGGTAATTCCCACACTGTTTAAAGAGACTTTCATATTGGAAAAACGAGTAGCAAAAATCTGATAATTGTCTCCAATTTTTTTTAATACCTCATTAGAATATTGAACAGCTTCTAAATCACGATCGAAGGCGAATAATTGTCCCCTTTTCACTCTTTTTAAAATTTCACTGGAATCTCCGGCATACCCCAAAGTAGCATCTACATAAATACCATCACTTTTAAGATTTAAACCTTCTATGGATTCCTTTTTCATTACAGTATAATGTTTCATAAATTCACATCCATAAATAAATTCTCAGCGATATCACTAAGTTGTTCTTCGTTCGTACTTAAATAATTTTTCCAAGCTGCATCATCCCAAATCTCTACTCGATCATTCGCGCCGATTATCACACAATCTTTCGTTAAACCGGCGTGAACAATAAGTGGGGAGGCAATGCAAGTTCGTCCTTGTTTATCAAACTCGCAAACAGTAGCACCAGAGAAGAAACTTCGAATAAATTTTCTAGCATCCTGTTTAGTAAAAGGTAAAGTATTTAATTTTTCAACTAAATTCTGCCAGTCCTTCATAGAATAAATATATAAACACTTTTCAAGTCCTCTGGCCAAAACAAATTCATTACCTAACACTTCGCGAAATTTTGTAGGGATTACAATACGTCCCTTATCATCGATAGTATGATGATATTCACCCATGAACATATTTTATCCCCCACTTTCTTCCACAATTCACCACTGTCTGCCATTATCTTACTAAATAACCTAAAAAAAGTAAAGAGTTCCAATAAAGAAAAAGCAAAAAAAAAGCAACTTTACAAAAAAGTTGACATTATAATTCTACTAAAATTACATCTGCTCCAATCCGTTTGATCTGTGTAAAAGTAATAGTGATTTCACTACTAGATTTCCAAAATCGAAAAAAACGAACAGGCATAACAACAAAATACGAAATAAAACCATTGTCTGTAATAGAAGCATCCACAATTCTTCCAAGTTTTTTTCCATCATCTAAACTAACAACATCTTTTCTTTGTAAATCAGATAGATTCAAAATAATCACCTATCACAACATATGAGAAAAAGAAAAAGTTCATTCCTAATAAAAAAACCCAGATATTATGAAAAGTATCTAAAGGTTTATTTATCTTTTGGCTACCCTGATAGGATTCGAACCTATGAAATGATGGGGTCAGAGCCCACTGCCTTACCACTTGGCTACAGGGTAATTGAGAACAATCTCATTATACAAAATTTTTGAAAGAAAATCTACATTTTTTACGAAAATAACTTGTTTTTTCAAAAATTCTATTGTATACTTAAGTAGTCGTTGGACCTCTAGCTCAGTTGGTTAGAGCAACCGGCTCATAACCGGTCGGTCGTAGGTTCGAGTCCTACGAGGTCCACCATTTTATAATAGCAGGCGTGGCGAAATTGGTAGACGCACTAGACTTAGGATCTAGCACTGCAAAGTATATGGGTTCAAGTCCCTTCGCCTGCACCAGGTAGATACCAAACTCGGACGTAAAGTTCGAGTTTTAAAATGTTTGAAATTTTGATACGATATTTATAGTT
>CANPWX010000041.1 GCA_947585065.1 uncultured Bacilli bacterium
TTCAAATTCATACTCCATCGAATCAATCACTTGACACAACTCTGGATAAAATTTAGGAAGTGCCTCTTCTTCATTATAACAAGGAACAACAATACTTATCTTTTCCATTTTACTCCAACTTTCTATTTTTCTTTTTCAAAATTTATTTTTTCTTCCACTACTACAAGAGGACGATGTTTTACTCTTTCATTAATACTTAATATATATTCCCCTAATAGTCCGATAAAGAAAAGTTGAATCCCACCTAATAAGAAAACTCCGATAATAAGAGGTGCAATACCCGCCTCAAATTGATTCCACATACATAATTTTAAAATCAAGTATATAATCGCGACTACAACGGAAAGAAATGCTAAAAGAAAACCTAAAAAAGTCGCGAACCGAAGACCAACTTTGGTATAAGATGTAATACCAAGCATCGCCGCATCATATAATCGATAAAAATTATTACTTGATTTACCTCTTTCTCTTTTTGGCTGTTCATAAGAGATTTCATCTCGTTCAAAACCAAGCTCGGCAACAATTCCTCTTAAATAAGGTTCAGGATCCTCTAAGTTTCTTAAAACTTCAATAAAAGCTTTATCATATAAACCAAATCCTGTAAAATGCTCTATTTGTTCTACTTCTGAAAATTTCTTAATTAATTTATAATATACACTTCTACAGAAATACATCATTTTATTTTCTTTACTTTTTGATTTAATTCCAATTACAATTTTATTTCCTTGTTCCCAAGATTTCACAAATTTGGGAATCATTTCAACTGGTTCTTGAAAATCACAAGCAAGCATAATAGAACAATCTCCAGATGTTTGAGTAAGTCCATAATAAGGACTATTAAACTGTCCAAAATTTTGTGAATTAAAGATTGCTTTAACCTGCTTATCTTTCTTACAAATTTCTCGAAGAATTTTTCTTGTATTGTCTTGTGATTTATTATCGATAAAAAGAAATTCATATTGATAATTTTTTAATTCTTCCGTAAATATTTTTTTTAATGCTTCATACATAAGTCCAACGTTTTCTTCTTCGTTATATGTTGGCACGATAACACTTATTGTTTTCATAAATACTCCTATTCATAATAAAATTCCATTAATAAATCTTGAAAGCTATTTTCTTCATTGATATATAATGTATTTTCATCTTTATTGATATCATCATTTACGATATAAACTGCTATATAATCTGAGACATTCGTGTATTTAGAATAAATCTTTAATTTATAATGCATTCTTTTTTTTAACTTACAATCTATCTCATACCAATCATTGTCTTTTAATGCACTTGCAGATATTTCTTTTTCATATATTTTTTCCTCATTTTCTTCTATTTCTATTATTAAATGAGAATAATTTGTTCGTTCAAATGTTCCAAGAAATAGATTTAATTTTTGAATATTTTCTTCTGGTGTGATCCACTCTTCTAAAGTGTTGTTTTGAAGAATTAAAGGACTCGAATTAGCATAGAAGTTTGTGTATTCAGCAAAATCTTTATGAAGTATTTCTTCTGATTTTTGTAAATAATCTTTTCTAATCCATATTTGATATTCTTTATTATAGACATAGTTATTCATAATATATTCTGTTATTTCTGGGACAAAATCTTTATAAATATAGCCCCACACAGATCCGTAAGGTTCATAATATAAAATATTTGGATTTTGCTTTTTTATATCATTTAGAAAATCTTTTTCATATATCTCAGCAAACCAAGGAACCATTCCACTAAATTTGCTTGCCGATAATTTGTTAGCATGTAAGAAACTAGGTGTATTTATATCGATATGAAATATTCGATCCGAATTTAAAAGTTTATTTACATCTTGATAATATGTCTCATCTATTTTATAAGGTGTGAAATAGACTCTTAAGTATCTTTGATTTACTAGTAGGAATGCTATGAAAAATAAACATACTCCTAAAGCTACTATTTCTACCCTCCATTTTTGAACTGCATATAAAACGGCAATACTAAGGGTTGCATAAAAAGGTAGAGCATGGAAATTGATAAAAGTTCTATTACCACATAGTAAAATAATATAAGTACTAATTAAAGCAAAGCCTATGCTCTTTTTTCCAACTTTCCATATGTAAAAAGAAAGTAATATGGTTAAACAAACTAATAACAGATTATCTTTCGTTAGGTGATAATCAAAGGATGTAATAAATGTCCAAACTATCGTGAGCATTGTCTTAAAAGGATTCGAAGAATATCCAACATATCTTGAATATACTGTTGTATTTAATGCAAAAGCTTGTTCATAGCATTCTATTAATGTTCCAGTAAATAATAAATATAGTAGAAATAGCCCTAATAAACCAAGTCCAGTGAATAAAATAATATGATATTCTTTCCAAAAATGATTTAGGTAAGTTTTCCAATTTTTTCCTTTGTAATTTTGAATGTCTAAAACGATAAAGGTAAGAACTATCACAAAACAAGGTATGATCGATACAAATGCACTTAGTACTGTTGTTACAATAGCAATTGGTATTATGAGTTTACTTGTTAAAGATAATTTTCTTTCTTTCCAAAATAGTAACAATTCTAAAAATAAAACAACTAAACATTGGGATTCAATATGTTCTGATAAAACTCCTGTTCCTGCTGTATAAGACATGAAAAGCATATAAACAAAAGGATACAAAATTAATGGAAATTTGCCAATTTTTTTATGATAATGAACATAGAGAAAGGTAAAGAATAATGCTAATACAACATACATACAAATTCTAAAACCATATACACTATGAACACCAAAAAAAGCAAAAATTGAAAAAAACATATAAGTAAATGGGACATGTTGACTGGCAAAGTCTTTGTAAATGAATCCTTTATTTGCAAGTGTCATTGCACCTAATAGTACATCGCCTTCATCGGTAAAATCTGCAGCATGGCGAAAGGAAAAAAGAGTGAAAAAATAAATGAAAAACAACAAAATAGGAAATAGATATTTTTTATTTTGTTTCCAAGTTTCTTTCCAATCTACATTTGTTTTTTTAAAGCTAAAGTTTTTATGGCCAAAGTAACTAATTAATGTCGTGATCACTAAATTAAATAAACCGGCAAGATAAGGACTTATATGTAGGATATTTTTAAATCCAGCTAAAGTAATCGTACCAATCACATAACTTAAAAGATACACAGAAGTAAATTTAATAATTTCTTTTCCTGCTTTTTCTTTACTTTTAAATGTAAAGAATCGGTTCCATAAGTAGCTATGAGCCACGCCTAAAATGGTAGATATTGTATTTGCAATTAAGTAGTGCATATCAAAAAATACTAATATTGCATAGATTCCATAGCCTACAATTGTATTTAATACTCCTACAAATAAGAAGCGAATTTCTTGTCTTTCTAATAATTTCTTTAACATAATTTTCCCTACTTTCAAGTAATAGTTATCACTACTAACGATTTAATATTATTTTAACAAATTCTTTTGAGATAAATAAGATTTCTTTTCCTGTATGTTTCACAAGCCATTTGATCCTAGAGATTCTTCGTATTGGTTTATTCTGAGCTAATCTCCTCACATTTTCACTCATTCGAAATGTTCCGTAGTATTTTCTATCATCTATTATATAATTTTTTATTTTTTCTTTTTCTTCTTCTGTCAATGTTTGATTTAATGGTTTTATTTTTCCTTCTAAAATTTCTTCAAAGACTTGCCAATATTCTTTAGCAACATCATCAAAATCATATTTTTTTGCTGTGTTATACGCATTCTTACTTAATTTGGAATATTTTTTCTCATCTGCCATTAGTTCTTTTATTTTTTCGACATAAAGATACGGATTATTTACCTCATTAATTACTATACCATTTTCTTCATTTTTTACAATTCCATTTAAGCCAAAAGAATTCGAGATCACAGGAACTACTCCAAAAGCCATAGCTTCTAAAGGCATTAGGCCAAAGCCTTCACTTAAAGACGTATCAATTAAAAGATCACTGTTTTTTAAAATTTCAAATATTTGAGGTCTTGTTAATGGGCCATAATAAGTATTCACATTTATTGTTTTATTGTTATTAATAGGTAATTTTATTTCCTTGCTATTTATAACTACATTGATGTTAATATTATTACATTTCACAGTTAAATGTTTTAAAATATCTAACAGCATATAATCTGCTTTTCGTGGTTCATTTCGTAATACCATCATAATATTTTTTACCGATTGATTCTTTTTTTCTGTAAGTAATAAATCCGTATCTATTCCATTTACAATTGGCGTACTTTTTATTCCAAATAAATCTTGATAAGTATTGGTTAAATAATTAGAAACAGTAAGAATGTAATCAGCCATTTTAAATGATAATTCTACCTCTTCATACCGTTTTCCATTTTCAAAAACAAATTCATATCCTTGAGAAAAATATACGGTTTTAGCATTTATTTTTTCTGCTAGTTTTTTCGTGAAAAACATACTTTCAAATATCGTACCAATTACTAATTTTGTTTTTAAATTTTTTATATCTTCTGGATATAAAGGATTAAATAATTCTATTTCATTATAAGTACTTGGATGTAAGGAAAGCATTCCAATGTTTCGATTATTGATTGATAGATAATTTATGATATCAACAATCACTCTTACTCCCCCAGAAGTATTTGAAGCCAATGGTAACACAAAGGTTGCATCATGATTTATTTGTTTATCTTCACGTGTCAAATGTTCATTAATATATTTTATTGGATCATTTTTCTGATATTTTTCCATTAATTCATCATAATCTTGTTTCCAACGACTCCAAAAAATATCCAAATTATGTTTTAAACGTTCCTCTCTTTGAATATTTGTCGTTTTAAAAGACATCTCTGCTTTATGAAAAACATAAGTATCTATAGCAACTTTCGCTTCAAAGCCTTGTTTCATTGCTTTAAATTGATAATCGGTTTCATCACAGTAACCCATACCATAAATTTCATCAAAATAACCTGTTTTCTCGATACACTCCTTTGTTATCATTAAGCAATTTCCTACAACTGTACAAGCATCAAAGTTTTTCCCTTTAAATTTTTTTTCTAATAATTGATCCATCATCATATAGCTGAATCCCGGAAAAATTGGTAATGTTAAGTTGGCCGCATTGGAAGATACGGGACAAATTAGGCCAATTTTAGGATTTTTATTGATATGTTCCATTAGCTTTTCTATTGTATTTTTTCCAATGAGGCAATCTGTATTTAATAATAAAACTGCATCTGACTTACTGATTTGAAATCCTTTATTTACGTTTTTTATAAAGCCTTGATTTTCATGATTGGTAATGATTTCCAATTTATTTTTATATTTCTTTTCCAAATTATTTAATAAATTTGTTGTTAAATCATTAGAGTTATCATTTATTAAGTATACTTTTCCAAGTACTTTCTCATCTGTGTTTTTCAATAAGGCATATACACATAATTTTACATATTCGGGTGCATTATATACTGGTATAACGACATCGCATTTTGTTATTTTTTTCATTTGTTACTCCTATTCTTTTATTAGTTTTCCTTTTATTTTCTTTTTAAAATCATGATATCCATGCATCATTAATTTTAATTTTTGCCATTTTTGTTGTTCAAAAAGGATTATTCTTTTGACTTGGCCTTTTTGAACTTTAATTAAATGTTCACAATAATCAGGAAAATATTCTCCATACATTTCTTTGATATACATCGTATTTCTTACAATATAATAACGTCTTATAGGATTATGATTAAAGCAAGGATATTCTTTTCCAAAAAATTTATGAATTTTTAAAGATCCTAAAGAATGCTCAAGCAAAATATCGTTTAGTCGAAGTACTTTATAATGATGCATTTGTAAGTTCATACAATATTCTGTATCTACACAGTCAATAAATAGCCAATCTTTAAACCCACCTATTTTTTGATAAGCATTTAAATTAAGGATATTCCCAGAAGTCATTACTTCAATCATTTCCTCTACTTTTTTATCAGTTTCGATAGGAGAATTATCAATTTTTTGATAAGGAGAAACTAACCCAATCTTTTCTTTTGATGGTTCCTTTTCTAAAAAAGTTTTCATTTTTTCAATAATACTTTTCGACATTTTACTATCTTGATCTAATGTGAGTAACCACTGATAACCTTCTTTTATCGCAAGTTTTGCTCCTTGATTTAATGCATAAGCAATTCCTTTATTTTCTCCTAATTTTATATAATTTATTTTTTTCGTATTTTTATAACGTATCCCGTCGTCTTCTGAATTATCAATAATATAGAGTTTATTTACACTTTCTATATAATTTTTAATATTTTTTATATTTTCTAAGGTAGGATTATAAAATACAACAACCGCGGCTAATTCCATCTTATACCTCCTCTGCAAAACCTTTTTCTAATTTTCTAAAGATGAGGTATCCTGCTACAAGTATTACTATCGCGATGACAAAGATGTATAACAAAGAAGCAAAACTAGGATTGGTATGATAATAAAATATATTACGATAGATATCAATGAAATGGGCCATTGGATTTAAATATAAGATCCAACGAATATTTTCTGGAAACATACTTGCTTGATAAAGAATTGGGGTTCCATAAAATAATAAATTAAGGAAAAAATTTACGACATATTCTACATCACGAACATATACGTTGATTGCACTTAAAATGAAAAGCAAACCTAAACTTAATATACTTTGAATGATTGCTATGAGTGGAAGCCATAAGATATGAATACTAATCCCTACTTTTCCAATGATTACAAATAATAATATAATCACACAGGAAATAAAGAAGTTAATGAGGCCAGCTAATATTACACTGACAGGCAAAATTTCTCTTGGAAAATAAACTTTTTTAATAATTCCCCCATTTAACCACACACAGTTGCAACCCGTCGTAATACAAGTTGTAAAAAAGTTCCAAGGAATAATCGCGACAATTAAAAAAACTAAATAGTTATCTACAGGAACTCTCATAATATAAGGAAATACTAAAGCATAGACAAGAACCATGAGTAATGGATTTAAAAAACTCCATAATACTCCCAAAAAGGATCCTTTGTATTTTCCACGAATCTCTTTTTGGACATTTGTTTTTAATAATTCACGATACTGATATAAATTTTTAAAAATATCCATGTTATCACCCACATTTTTCTAAATATTCTTTGATTACAACTTTTGGATTTCCATCGCCTTGAATTTTTCCTTCATGAATCCATACTGCTCTAGTACATAAAGATTCAATATTTTGTAAATCGTGACTTACAATCACAATTGTTTTATCACTGTTTTTCAATTCTTCTAATTTTTTAAAACATTTTTCTTGGAAGTGTTGATCTCCTACTGCTAATATTTCATCTATTAAAAGAATTTCAGCATCTACATTAATCGCGATAGAAAAAGCAAGACGCATATACATTCCAGAAGAATAAGTTCGAACAGGATTATCAATAAATTCTCCTAGTTCAGAAAATTCGATAATTGCATCTATTCTTTCATCTATTTCTTTCTTAGTTAGTCCAAATATTGATGCATTAAAATAAATATTTTCACGTCCAGTAAAATCATTATGAAAACCTGCACCAAGTTCTAATAAACTTGTTAATTTCCCATGAGTAATGATCTGACCAGTTGTTGGGTAAATAATTTTAGTCATCAGTTTTAAAAGAGTACTTTTTCCAGAGCCATTCACCCCAATTAATCCTACTGTTTCTCCTTTTTGAATTTTTAAATTAATGTTTTTTAATGCTGTAAAAACTTCACTTTTATTTCTTCGCCAAAAAATTAGATGTTCTTTTAAAGTACTTGCCTTATCATAATATATTTTAAAGTTTTTTGAAACATCTATCACTTCAATAGAAAAATTACTTTTTGTTTTCACAAAACCACCTCAAAGCTATCTGTTAATAGTATAACAAATATCTTAAAATATATCAAACTTTCCAAAATCACTTTTTTATTTCCATATCCACTATTTGTGCTATAAAAAACTTTCTTATTTACAGTAAGAAAGTATTATCAATTCAATTTATAAGATTCTAAATTTAAGTTGTTTGCTATTTAATCTTTTCTTTCGGCTCTTCATTCTTCTAAGTTTACTTAATAGGTTATAGTATTACATTTATTTTTGATCGTGAGTGTATATGTTCTAGTTCTTCTTCATCAGTTATTGGATAAGCATTATTATTTTTTCTTATCTTACAATACATTTCTTTCCACTAAATACAATGGCATACTCTTTGATATTTGTTACTTGATCTAATTCTAATTCTTTATAATACTCTTTTTCTTTCATTTGTTTTCTTGCATTTTCTGCTATAATCTCCATTTCTCTTGCTTTCTCAAT
>CANPWX010000042.1 GCA_947585065.1 uncultured Bacilli bacterium
AATCTTGAATGGTATTGCCCTCAATGTGGAAATAGAGATCATGCCAAATTAAATGTAGCAAGAAGAACTTGTGGATACATTGGATCTAATTTCTGGAATAAAGGAAGAACTCAAGAAATAAAAGAAAGAGTTGTTCACATAGATAATAAAGATGCGACTGAGGCAACTTCATGAGATATCATAAAATAAGAAAAATGGATATTGCAAATGGAGAAGGCATAAGAGTTTCCATATTTATGCAAGGATGTGCATTTCATTGTAAAAATTGTTTTAATCCAGAAACTTGGGATTTTAATGGAGGATTAGAATTTACCGATGAAACAATCCAAGAAATATTAGAACTTTGTGATAAAAGTCATATTGCTGGATTATCCATTTTAGGCGGAGAACCAATGCATCCAAAAAATATTGAAGGAACAACAAAACTTGCCAAAGCATTTAAAGAAAAATTTCCAAATAAAACAATTTGGGCTTGGTCTGGTTTCTTAATGGATAAAGATTTAATGGGAAAAGAAGTATTAAAATATATTGATGTACTAGTAGATGGACAATTTGTAGAAGAATTATCAAGTCCTCTTCTAAAATGGAAAGGCTCTTCAAATCAAAGAGTGATTGATGTGAAAGAATCTTTGAAAAAAAATAAAATAATTTTATATGAACAAGATAAGGTAGCGAATTGAGCTACCTTTTTATAATTTATAAAAGAAAACATAAAACAAAGCATAGAAAAAACAAAATTATTTATACTATATTTAGGTGATAATATGCCAAATATACATAGTAGTATTTCATTTGGATTAGTAAATATACCAGTTTTACTAAATCCTATTGTTAAAAATAATGATGCCACGTTTAATCAACTTCATAAAAAATGTAAACATCGTATTTCCTATTTAAAATATTGCCCTCATTGTAATATGGAAGTAAAAGCATCCGAAATTATAAAAGGATATCAATATGAAAAGGGAGAATATGTAGAGTTTACCCCAAAAGAACTCCAAGATTTAAAACCAGAAAGCGAAGGAGAAATAGTAATCATTTCTTTTGTTCCATTAAAAGAAATTGATCCTAGTTATTTTGAAAAAAGCTACCTTTTAAATACAGAGAAAAAAAGCAGAGCTTATCATCTTTTTGCCAAAGCGTTAGAAAAAACAAATTTAGTAGGCATTTGCAAAACAGTATTGCACAATAAGTTTTACTATGCTTTACTGCGGTTTTATGAATCGAATATAATTTTAACCACATTATATTTTGAAGACGAGATGAACTTAAATCAAAATAAAGAAACGGTAAAAATAGAACCAAAAGAATTAGAATTAGCCATTGCCTTAATTCAAAATTTAAAAGGCCATTTTGAACCTGAAAAATATAAAGATGAATACCAAATAAAAATACAGGATGCAATTGAAGATAAATTAAATGGAAGAAAAATCAAAAAATCAAAAAAATCTCCAAAAAAAGAAGTGACAGATTTAATGAAAGCATTAGAAAAAAGCTTGAAAAAATAAAATATTAATTCCTCTGAATAAAAATTTTATAAAAAACCCATAACCGTAATAGAGGTTGATATTATGACATTATTTGAAACAGTATTTGAACCAATGTTATTATCAGAAACAAAAGAGCCATTTAACTCAAAAGATTACATATTCGAAATAAAATTTGATGGAATTCGAGCTTTAATATATGCTAGTCCCACAACTTTCAAAATTTATAATCGACATAAAAAAGATATCACCAATAAATATCCGGAATTAAAAGAAATCCAGAAAATGGTAACAAAACCAACTATTTTTGATGGAGAAATTACTTTTTTTCAAGATGGTCTTCCAAATTTCCAAGCATTACAAGAAAGAGCTCATTTAAAAAATACTTATCGAATTGAACGATTAAGTAAAGAAAAGCCAATCATTTTTGTCGCGTTTGATATTCTATATGAAGGAAAAGATCTCACAAAATATAGTCTTTTAAAAAGAAAAAGAGTATTGGAAAGTTATTCAGATAATGAAGTATTTATTAAACCTTTTTGGGTAGATTCTAATGGAATTTCTTTATTTAAAAAAATAAAAAAATTGAATATGGAAGGAATAGTAGCCAAAAGAAAAGAAAGTATTTATGAGAAAAATACTAGAACAGAAAATTGGATTAAAATTAAAAATATCCAAAGAGAAGAGTTTATAATTGGTGGATTTACCGAAAAAAAAGATACTCCGTTTTTTTCTTTATTACTAGGCGAATATCAACAAAACAAATTAAATTACGTTGGAAGAGTATCTGTTCCTAAAAAGGAAAAATTATATGAAAAAATAAAAAAAGAAAATAAAAGAAAAACTTCTCCATTTAAAGACTATCAAGAAGAAAATATATATTATTTAAGTCCTAAACATATTTGTTTTGTAGAATTTATAGAAAGAAGTAAGGAAGGAATCCTAAGACAACCTGTATATCGAGGCGAAAAATAAATGAAAAAAAGATTGCTTTTTTATTAAAAGTATGGTAATTTAATATCAAGAAACACGAAAGTGTTTTTATTTTGGAAAAATATGAGGTGAAAGAAATGGCAAAAAAGCACAAAGAGAAAAAAATAAAAAAAGAAAAAAAACCAAGTTATTTTAAAGAAGTAAAAGAAGAAATGAAAAAAGTAACATTTCCTACAGCTAAAGAAGTTACGGAATATACATTGGCAACTATTGTAATCGTTGCATTCTTAGTATTCTTTTTCTTATTATTAACAGCATTACTCTCTTGGATTAAGGGGGCACTATAATGGAAAAACTTTGGTATGTTGTAAATACATATTCGGGACATGAAGAATCTGTAAAAGAAAAATTAGAAATGCGTACCGAGTCTATGGGAATGCAAGATTACATTTTTCGAGTAATTGTCCCAGAAACAACAGAAATTGAAGTAAAAGATGGAGTAAAAAAAGAAAAAGTAAAAAAAATGTTTCCAGGGTATGTCTTAGTCGAAATGATTATGAGCGATGAAGCATGGTATATTGTTCGTAATACACCTGGAGTAACAGGATTCATTGGATCAAGTGGAAAAGGAGCAAAACCAACACCACTTTTACCTCAAGAAATAGATCGTATTTTAGTAAATATGGGAATGAGTAGAATGAACATCGAGGAAGAAATGTCTGTTGGAGATAAAGTTTCTATCGTTGATGGACCATTTAAAGGTATGGAAGTAACAATTTGTACAATAGATTTATAGAACAATCGAATTATTGTTATGATAGATTTATTTGGACAAGAAACTTCTGTAGAAGTAGAACCTTTCCAAGTCAATAAAAAATAAAGTGCAGAACAGCACTTTTTTGTCGTAAAAAACTAAGAAATTATAATAAGGATGGGAAATGGGTATATGGTAAAAGTATTGACATTTGAAGTCGGAATAAATGGTTTAGAAACTAAAATATGGAGAAAAATTGAAATCGCAGATCGTAGAACACTAGCAGACTTAGCATATACAATTCTTGCTAGTTTTGATTCTTTGGCATATCATTTATATTTTATTAGATATAAAAATAAAATCTTTGATTGTTGGGTTTGCATAGAAGATGACCACAGCGAAGTTCCGCCTATAAATGCAGTGATAACTAAATTAAGTAGTATTGGTTTAAAAGAAAATGATAGTATGGAAATGAAATACGATACAGGATCTACAACAACATTTAAAATTAAATATTTAGGAGCTAGAGATTTAGAAAATGGTAATGGTAGACATTATCCATATATCGTTGATGGTGCCGGTAGAGGGATGATTGATGATTTATGCGATTTTGAATTAAAAGAAATTGTTGATGATATTGATCAAAAAGGATATTCTGAACATTATTTTACTCCTGGGTATCAGCGGAATATGAAATATGATTATAGAAAATATAACTTAAAAAATGATAATGCATTGTTAAAAGGAGCCATATTAGAAATTAAAAATAGTTATGAAGTTGGTGATTGAATGTTATAAAGTGCATTGATCAGTATGAATATATTAAAGATAAGGAATTACCTATGAACTTAGATATTATACAATTATCCTAAGGTATGCAAGCGGATTTTGTGGTTATGTATAATCATTTATAAGCTACTTGAAATTCATTGAATTATAAAATAATTATTTTTCATTAAATTACTGCTTTAAATGTTTTAGTATGATATAATAAAAAATGAAAGGAATATGTATTTATGAATGATGAAAAATTATTAAGCAAAAAAGAAATTCTTGAAAATATTGAGGAAAATTTGATTTCAAGCGATGATATAGAAGAAGATGATGCATCAGAGGACTATGGAGAATTAAAAGAAAAAAAACTTGTTACAGATAAACAAGATCCAACTGTAGCATCATTGTATTTGAAATATACAAATAATAAACTTATTTTACAACCAAATTATCAAAGAAAATTTGTTATGAAAGCGACGGTAGCAAGCAGATTAATTGAATCAATGCTACTAGGAATTCCAATACCAGTTGTATATTTTGCTGAAGAGGAAGATGGGTCTTTTAGTGTTATCGATGGACAACAACGATTAACTGCTATTATCTCATTTATGCAAGGAAAATTTTTGTATAATAATAAAGTTTTTAAATTAACTGGATTGAATGTATTAAAAGAATTAGAAGGAAAAACGTGGAAGGATTTATCCGATTCACAAATTGAGAAAATTAATGACACTCCTATAAGATCAATAATTATAAAGAAAGAATCATCTGATGATATTAAGTTTGAAATTTTTGAACGTTTAAATACAGGTTCTACTCCTTTAAATGAAGATGAAATTAGAAATACTATTTATCGTGGAACTTATATGGAGTTGTTAGCGGAATTAGAGGAAAATGAAAAGTTTAATAAAATTGTAGATAAACCAAATTTTAAAAACAGAATGATTTATCGTGGAATGATATTAAGATTTTTTGCTTTTAAGGAGATTACATATTTAAATTATAAGCCAAGTATGAAAACTTTTTGTAACAAACATTTAAAACAGTTTAGAAATATGCCTGTAGAAAAAAGAACTGAATATAGTGAATTATTTAAGGAAACAATTGATAAAGTGTATACTATTTTTGGAAAAAATGCTTTCAGAAGAATGACAAAAGTCGAAGGTAAAAATGATTATGAATGGTCAAAAACAAGAATAAATATGGCATTATATGATATTCAAATGTTTGGGTTTACAAGATATGACAAAGAAGCTTTAATTCGTCATCAAGATGAAATTAGAGATAAAATGTTTGATTTAATGGTTAATGATGAAGATTTTATTTCAAGTATAGAAAAAGAAACAAGCAATACGGCTACAGTAAATTATAGATTTAAAAAATGGTTAGATGTACTAGATGATATAATGAAACAAGAAGTTAACAATCCGAATCCTAGATGTTTTCCAGATTTAATTAAAACTGAAATGTTTAATGAAGATCCAACTTGTAAGTTATGTGGGCAACGTATTTTAAATTATGATGATGCTCATGTTGATCATATAAAGCCATACACTAACGGGGGCTTAACAATTAGAGAAAATGGACAATTAACCCATAGATATTGTAATCAGCATAAAAGTAATCATGAGTAATATTTTAAAGCGTAAAAGGAGGTTTTTATGAATGAAATAACTTATGATAAAGTAGAAGAAGAAATTAATCCTAAAATAAAACAGTTATATTGGAATATAGCATTTGGTCTTCAAGATGTCGATGGATTAAAACCTTCTAAATATATGAAGGAACTATCTGAAGAACATATTCAAGGCAAAAAGACTTATCAAGAAGTTCAAAATGAAATAACTTCCTATTATAGTAAAAATAAAGATAATCATGATGACGATGATGAAGAAGAAGCAGATGAAGTAGCAATTGCTATCTATGAAATACTAAGCGATAGATCATTTAGATTTGATTTCTTAACTTTTAAAAATTATCATAAAAGATTATTTATTAATTTAGATAAAGAAAAATATAATCCAGGAAAATTTAGAAATTATAATTTTACAAAAGATGAGCCTGTACTTAATGGAGATACAGTAAAGTATCAATCATATAATTTAATTGAAGAAACATTAAAATATGATTTTAACGAAGAAAAAGAAATAGATTATACTAAAACTAATGAAGAAGAATTAATAAATAGAATTGCTGAAATTGCCTCCAGGATATGGCAAATACATCCTTTTCAAGAAGGAAATACTAGAACAACCGCTGTATTTATTCAAAAATATTTAATAAGTATGGGATTTAATATTAACAATGAAATATTTAAAGATAATGCTTTATATTTTAGAAATGCTTTGGTAAGAGCAAATTATACCAATTATAGTAAAGGTATTAAAGAAACAAATAAGTATTTAATTATGTTTTTTGAAAATTTGTTATTAAATAAAAATAATAATTTAAATAATGATGATTTAAAAATATAAAAAATAAGTAAAAGAGTTTGTGTGAATAATGCAAACTCTTTTACTGTGGAGAAAAGGAGAAAAAACAAATCAAAATAACAGTACAAAATGATAAGGATTATACAGTAATGAGAAAGATAAAGAATTAAGTTTAACAGCAAAAAATGACTTTCTATGATGTTATTACTACTTGATAGTTGGAGATATTCTTTAAACAAAATTAATAGTATTTGTGTTGAAAGCAAAAATTAATTAGAAAATGTAATTAAAGAAATAAAAGAAAAGCATTATTTAAAAGTAGAATAACTAAGAAAAGCTGATGGCAAAATTTATTATGAATATATCATATATAAAAAGCCGTTTAATTAGTTCAGATTACCTTTTACGGTATCTGGATTTTCTGTATACGGTATTTTAGTACACTATAAAGTATTTAAATTTATAAAATACGAAATAACAAGATAAATTAGATAAAATCCAAAATTAATTTCTTTTTTCGCCCAAATATTTATCTTTAATTAAAAATATGTTATACTTATAAAGTAAGGAAAGTAAGGAAAAAATATGAATAATGATAAATTTTTAGCAAATGCAAAATTAACTTCAAAAGGACAAATTACCATTCCTAAAATTGTTAGAGATAAAATGGAACTAGAAGAAGGGGATATAATAATATTTCATTTAGAAAACGAAGAAGTTAAAATGACTAATCGAAAACATTGCAAAATAAAAACTGATGATAATAAAAAACAAGCAATAATTAAAAGAGGTAAAAAAGATGAATAATACAATTAATGTTACAAAAGAAGTAAATATGGTTTGGAGTATTGCAAATAAACTAAGGGGACCATATAAGAGTGATAAATATAAAGATGTAATAATACCAATGGTTATTATTAGAAGGTTTGAATGTGCACTTTCAAAAACTAAAAAAGCAGTATTAAATGAATACAATAGTGATAAAACAACGCCGTATAAAATGTTGTGTAAAAAATCTGGTTATTCTTTT
Source organism: uncultured Bacilli bacterium (assembly GCA_947585065.1). Lineage (GTDB taxonomy): Bacteria > Bacillota_I > Bacilli_A > RF39 > UBA660 > Ventrenecus. Next base: position 7,411 of record CANPWX010000042.1, read on the forward strand.
TATAATACTAGTAAATTCGATTTAAAGGAATTATTAAATGATGCTGATCATATCGCCGATAATTTTAAATCATATATAAAAAGTTTTTCACCAAATGTTAAAGAAATTATAGATAATTTATCATTTGAAAAAGAAATAGATAAAATGGATAAAAATAATAGATTATTAGGTGTAGTTAAAGAATTTTCTAATTTAGATTTAAATCCTGAAACTGTAGATAACCATAAAATGGGATATATCTTTGAAGATATAATTAGAAGATTTTCAGAAAATGCTGAAGCAGGCGATCACTTTACACCAAGAGAAGTAATAAAGTTAATGGTAGATATTTTAATTTCAGAGGGTTGTGATGACCTTATGGAAGCAGGCAAAGCAGTTACTATATTAGATGCTGCGTGTGGAACGGGTGGAATGTTAAGTACTGCAAGAGATACAATTATAAAAATGAATCCAGATGCAGATGTTCAATTATTTGGTCAAGAAGTTAACAATGAATCATATGCTATATGTTTGGCAGATATGATTATTAAAGGGCAAAGTGCTAATAATATTAAATTCCAAGATACAATGATTGAAGATTGCTTTAGAGCTACGTTAAATGAGCGGGAACAAAAAATGAGATTTGTTATTATGAACCCTCCTTTTGGACAACCTTGGGGTGGGAAAGACGCTGCTGAAGGTGTAGAAGAAGCAGTTAAGGAAGAATATAAATTAGGATTTAAAGGAAGATTTGGAGCGGGTTTACCTGCTACTGGAGATATGCAACTATTATTTATGCAACATGCTATTTCTAAATTGGATGATAATGGAAAAGCAGCTATTATTACAAATGGATCTCCATTGTTTTCTGGCGGAACATCATCAGGG
>CANPWX010000043.1 GCA_947585065.1 uncultured Bacilli bacterium
GTAGCTCAGCTGGTTAGAGCGCACGCCTGATAAGCGTGAGGTCGGAGGTTCAAGTCCCCCCAGGCCCACCATTTTGGTCCGTTGGTGAAGTGGTTGAACACACATGCCTTTCACGCATGCACTCATGGGTTCAAATCCCGTACGGATCACCAATTAGAATACAAAGCCTTATTTTGAAAGGCTTTTTTCATACAAAAATTTTTCTGTTTTTCAAAGAAAGCAATTGACTTTTGCCATCGTTTTGTTTAAAATAAAATAGTAATTTTCTTAAATAAGAAACCAAGTAAAATGATTTTGTTTTGCAAGAGAAGGCTAATGGGTGGAAATGCCTCAAAACAAACAGTTGAAAGAACAGTTCTTAGTATTTTTAAGAAACGGAGATATTCCGATAAAAAAGAAAGAGTACCTAGGGTAAAGTAAGGTGGCACCGCGGGAACAACCCGTCCTTACAAAGAAATCCTAGTTTTTTTATTTTAGAAAGGAAAAAAACAAATGGAAGAATTAGATTTATTAAAACGCTTGTTAAACTATTATTTTATAGATTCAAGTCAAAAACCAGAAAAAGAGGAAAAAGAAAATAAAGAAAAATTAATTGAAATATTAAATGAATTAGGTTTTGATAATATAAATTCCTTTTTAATTCAAAGTATATTATTAGGGGAGTATGATGCTGTAATTCTAAAAAAGATTAATATAAAGAATAATAATCGTTATATAAAATATTTTAAAAAAGTGCGAAAAGATGAAATTCAAAATTTAATTACTAAATATTTAATGTATCGTAAAAATCCGAATTTTCCGAAAGAAGATTTATTAGAATTACAAATACTAATTGATTTATTAATGAGAAAAATTGGTTTTCGCGGAGAAATTGATGAAAGAATACTATGGAAATTTCGGAATGGGGAAATAGAAATACCAAAAAAAGAAAACAAAAGAGAATTATTAAAAGAAAAGTTAAAAGAAAGCTATTATAATAGAGAACAAGATCCAGAAAACTTTCAGAGAGCATTTCAAGAATATTTTGACCCAGTAATAGATGTATATAATAGAAGTAAAGAAGAAATGATTCTCTTAACAGAAGATACAATAGGAAAGGAAGATAAAAATGTACTTAGATGAATTATGGAAAAATTGTGAAAAATTAATAGGAAAGGAAATAGATGTTCATGGTTGGATTAGAAACCATAGACCTCAAAAAGAATTTGGGTTTATTGATTTTTCTGATGGCACAAGTGTAAAACATTTGCAAATTGTCTATGAGAAAAAAATAGAAAACTTTGAAAAAATTGTAGCATTCAGAAATGGTTCATCTATTATGGTAAAAGGAACACTCGAAAAAAGCGAGGGAAAAGGGCAAGACTATGAATTAAAAGCCAAAAAAATCACTTTAATTGGCGATTGTCCAGAAGAATATCCATTGCAACCAAAAAGACATAGCCTAGAGTTTTTAAGAAGTATTGGTTATTTAAGACCAAGAGCTAATTTATTTCAAGCTGTTTTTCGCATTCGAAGTGTAGCAGCTTTAGCAATTCATGAATACTTTGGAAGCCATGGATTTGTCTACTTTCATGCTCCTTTAATTACCGCGAGTGATTGTGAAGGAGCAGGAGAAATGTTTCAAGTAACCACACTTCCAATAGAAAAATTAAATGGCGAAGTTGATTATAAAAAAGATTTTTTTGGTAAGAAAGCTTCTTTAACGGTATCCGGCCAATTACAAGCGGAAACATTTGCAACGGCATTCTCTAAAGTTTATACGTTTGGCCCTACCTTCCGTGCAGAAAACTCTAATACCAAAACCCATGCTTCTGAATTTTGGATGATTGAACCAGAAATGGCATTCTGTGATTTAGAAAAAGATATGGATGTTATGGAAGAAATGCTAAAATTTGTTGTGTCTTCTGTTTTAAAAAATGCTAAAGAAGAAATGGAATTTTTAGATAAATTTCAAGAACCAGGTTTAATTGAAAAACTAAATCATTTGGTTTCTACGAAATTCACAAGAGTAACCCATGAAGAAGTCATCACGATTTTAAAACAAGCAGATGTCAAATGGGAATTTGCCCCTGAATATGGCTGTGATATTGCAAGAGAACATGAAAAATATATTACTGAATACTTTCATGGACCAGTATTTATTACCAATTGGCCAAAAGATATCAAAGCATTCTATATGAAACAAAACTCAGATGGTAAAACCGTTGCAGCAGTAGATTTAGAAGTGCCAGGAGCAGGAGAATTAATGGGCGGAAGTCAAAGAGAAGAAGACTACGATAAATTATTTGCAAGAATGGTAGAACTTCGTATGAATACGGAAGAAATGGAATGGTATTTGAACTTAAGAAAATTTGGAACAGTACCTCATTCCGGATTTGGTATGGGATTTGAAAGATTATTAATATATATTACAGGTGTAGAAAATATTAGAGATGTCATTCCTTATCCTAGAACTCCTGGATCCTGTGACTTTTAAAAAGGTGATGATATGAAAACAATTCAAAATGGTAAACTAACAGAAAGCGATGTAGGCCGTACTCTAACACTCTATGGTTGGGTAAACAAAAGAAGAGATATGGGTGGAGTTATTTTTATTGATCTTCGTGATCGAAGCGGTATTATGCAAGTAGTATTTAATCGTGGCTTTTTAAAAAATGATTTCGCGACTGCTGAGGAGTTGAAAAATGAGTATTGTATTTCAGTAACAGGAGAAATTCTACTTAGAGAAGAAGATCGAGTAAATCCAAATATTCCAACCGGTAAGATTGAACTTATGTGTTCTCATTTAGAAATATTATCAAAATGTGATATTTTGCCTTTTAATGTTTATGAAGACCGGGAATATAATGAAAATGTCGCGTTGAAATATCGATATTTAGATTTAAGAAGAGAAAAGCTTCAAAAAAATATCAAATTAAGACATGATGTGATTACCTATGCTAGAGAATATTTAAACTCTTTAGATTTTTTAGAAATCGAAACTCCTATTCTTTGCAAATCTACTCCCGAAGGAGCAAGAGATTATTTAGTTCCTTCTCGCGTCAACAAAAAAATGTTTTATGCATTGCCTCAAAGTCCTCAAATATTTAAACAACTATTAATGGTATCTGGCTTTGAACGTTATTATCAAATTGCCCGTTGCTTTCGTGATGAAGACTTAAGAAGTGATCGGCAACCCGAATTTACGCAAATTGATATAGAAATGAGTTTTGCGGAAGAAGAAGATGTCTGGGAAGTTACCGAAGGCATGATGAAATATATTGTAAAAAAAGTAAAAAATTTAGATTTGCCGGATTTTCCAAGAATTACTTATCAAAATGCAATGGAAACGTATGGTACGGATAAACCAGATACAAGGTTTGAAATGCCCCTGCAAGACTTAACTGAGATACTTCGCGGGACAAGTATGAATGTCTTTGCAAATGTCATAAATAAAGGTGGAATTATCAAATGTTTGATTGTTAAAAATCATGCGAACGACTATTCGAGGAGTGATGTAGAACATCTAACAGATTTCATTAAAATTTATGGAGCAAAGGGTCTTGCTTGGTTAAAATACGAAAACGATGATTTTACTGGTGTAATTGCCAAAAATTTAGAAAATGATCGACTTAAAAATATGAAAGATACCTATCACATTTCCAACAATGATTTAATTTTAATCATCGCAGATATTCCCAAAATTGTTTACGCATCTCTTGGAGCATTACGTTTAAAAATTGCCAATGATTTAAAACTAATACCGGAAAACAAATTAAATTTTATTTGGGTAACCGATTTTCCTTTTTTTGAATATTCAGAAACCGAAAAACGTTACAAAAGTAATCATAATCCATTTACAGCAATTAAAGATTTTGAAACTCTTAAAGATCCCGAACACTGTATTTCAAGAAGTTATGATTTAGTATTAAATGGCTATGAACTTGCAAGTGGAGGAGTAAGAAATCATGAAAAAAATAAATTAATGGATGTCTTACAAGCTTTATCCATTCCTTTGGAAGAAGCAAAAAAACAATTTGGATTTTTAATGGATGCTTTTTCCTATGGACCACCACCTCATGCTGGAATTGCACCAGGAGTGGAAAGACTTGTAATGATTTTAGCAGGAACCAATGATATTAAAGATGTAGTGTGTTTTCCAAAAACACAAAGTGCAAGTGATCTTATGAGTGAATCACCAAACACAGTAAGTCCTAGTCAATTAAAAGAATTAGGAATTTTATTAGAGGAGGAAGAATATGAGTAAATTTACAAAAGAAATGGTCGATGACTATGCAAAAAAATTATTAATTTCTTTAACTGAAGAAGAAAATCAAATGGTTTTAGATGAATTTGATTATATCGATGAAAATATTAATTTAATTAATGAAATCCCGAATATTCAATCGATTGAACCAATGACTCATGCTTTAGATGATTTTGAATGTGATTTAAGAGAAGATGAAGTAGAAGAATCTATACCAATTGAGGATCTTTTAAAAAATGCTCATGGAACCGATGGAAGAGAAATTGAAGTAGTAAAGGTGGTAGGAGAATGACTTATTTAGAGAAAAGTATTGAACAAATTCACGAGGCTTTAATAAATGGATCAGTAACAAGTGAAAGTTTGATTAAAGAAAGTATCGAAAAATCAAAATTAATACAAGAAAAATGTAATGCTTTTGTAACTATCTTGGAAGATGCAAAACCAAAAGAAGTGACAGAAAATTTACTTTCTGGAATTCCATTTGGTGTGAAAGACAACTATTCTACAAAAGGAATACTTAGCACAGGTTCATCAAATACCCTAAAAGATTATGTTCCTTTTTTCACCGCGACTTGTGTACAAAACCTAGAAAATGCGGGAGCAATAATGGTAAATAAGACAGCTATGGATGAATTCGGAATGGGTGGAACAGGAACTACAGCTCACACAGGTACCATTAAAAATCCTTGGGATACTACTCGTATGTGTGCAGGATCGAGTTCTGGATCTGCCGCGGCAGTAGCAAGTGGTGTTTATCCTTATGCATTAGGAAGTGATACAGGAGATTCTATTCGAAAACCTGCCGCTTACTGTGGAATAGTGGGCTACAAACCAACCTATGGAATGATTAGTCGTTATGGACTATTTCCATTTGCATCTAGTTTGGATCACTGTGGAGTATTAACAAGAAGTGTCAAAGATGCTGCAATTGTAGTAGATGTAATGAAAGGAAAAGATCCACGAGACATGACTAGTTGGGATTCTTCTAACATTCATTTAAAAGATGCAACCGAAAAACCTTTACAAGCCAAAAAAGTTTGTTATATTAAAGAATTATGTGATATAAAAAATTATGAAAATCCAAAAGAGGAATTAATAAAACATTTAGAAAATTTCCATCAAACATTAAATATTTTAAAAAATATGGGAGTAACGGTGGAGGAAGTAAGTGTAGATGAAACATTGTTACAAGCATCTGCAAGTGTTTATGTTGTTTTATCTTGTGCAGAAGCAACCAGTAATTTATCTAATTTAACTGGAATTATATTTGGACCACGGGGAAAAGGAAATACTTGGGAAGAAATGATGATGGATCATCGAACCAAAGGATTTTCTCCTTTAATTAAAAGACGTTTTGTAATAGGTTCTTATGTTTTACAAAAAGAAAATCAAGAAAGATATTTTAAGAATGCTGCAAGAGTACGAAGATTATTAGTAGATACATGGAAAAAACTATTTGAAAACTATGATGCAGTTGTTTTACCTGTAGGAACAGGCCCAGCAAAGCCATTAAAAGAAGATAAAGATATGATAGGGAAAATAGATGAAAAAGTACAAGCACTAGATGAACATTTGCAAATAGGAAATTTTGGCGGTTTTCCATCGATTACGATCCCAAATGGTTTTATTGGCAATTTACCAGTAGGAATAAATATTACTGGCAATTGTTATCAAGATGAACTAGTTCTAAATCTTGCGTATCATTTAGAAAACGAAATGCCTTATAAAGGGCAAACAAGTGAGGTGTCAAAATGAAATATAAAGCTGTGATTGGCCTAGAAATGCACTGCGAATTAAAAAGCAATTCAAAAGTTTTTTCAAGTGCGAAAAATGGATATAGTACCATTCCAAACGAATTTGTAAGACCTTTAGATATGGCATTTCCGGGAACCCTTCCTGTAGTCAATAAAAAATGTGTCAAAGATGCTTTAAAAATGAGTATAGCTCTTGGATGCACTCAACCAGAATATATGTATTTTGACCGAAAAAATTATTATTATCCAGATTTGCCAAAAGGATATCAAATTACTCAAATGGCATGTCCTGTTGGGGTAAATGGAAAAATAGACATTGAATGTGATGGAAAAACAATCCCAGTGTATATTCATGATATCCATTTAGAAGAAGATGCTGCCAGTTTAGACCATTACTTTAATACTTCATGTATTGACTATAATCGTTCAGGAGTTCCTCTTTTAGAACTTGTAACGGAGCCATGTTTTTCTTCCGCTTCCGAAGCAGTTGCCTTTTTAGAAACGATGCGTAGTATTTATCAATTTTGTGATGTTTCCGAAGGAGATACCAAAAAAGGCCAAATCCGTTGTGATGTTAATGTTTCTATTATGGAAGAGACTGATCAAGAATATGGTACAAGAGTAGAAATTAAAAATGTCAATTCTTTTGGTGGAGTGTACGATGCCATTAACTATGAGATTAAACGTCAAAGCGAGCTAAAATCTCTTGGCCGTTATGAAGAAGTAGAACAAGAAACAAGGCGTTGGGATGAAGAAAGTCAAACGACTATCCATATGCGTAGCAAAGTGGATGCCATTGATTATAAATATTTTGTAGAGCCAAATATTCCAAAATATAAAATTACAAAAGAATGGCTAGAAGAAATTAAAAAAGAAATTCCCGAGCTTCCTTTAGAATGTAAACATAAATATATGGAAAAATATGGACTATCGGATTATGATGCCAGTGTTATTATCAAAGATAAATCTTATGTCGATTATTATGAAAAATGTTTATCTCTAAATATGGATGCCAAACAAGCGTCCAACTGGCTTACTACTCAAATTCTTGGAAAAATCAATCATGAAGAACTTTCTTTAAATGATTTTTTCCTCACTCCAGAACGTTTAAAACAAATCACAGATGCCATAGAAAATAAACTCATTTCTTCGAAACAAGCAAAAGAAATATTTATGAAATCTTGTGAAGAGAAAAAAGAACCAAAAGAATATATTACAAGTGAAAATGCCCAAATGAATGATGAAAGTAAATTAAATGAAATCATTGCATCGATTATGGAACGAAGTGCAGTTCAAATAGAACAATATAAAAATGGAAAAACAAACCTTTTTGATTATTTTGTAGGGCAAGTGATGAAAGAAACAAAAGGAAAAGCAAATCCTGTAGTCACGAAAGAAATAATCACCCAATATTTAAATGAAGAAATAAAAAAATAACGTAGCATTAAGTTACGTTGTTTTTTTGAAAAAATCAAATCTTTATTTTGGGGTATGGTTTACGTTCATTGGTAAGTCCAAGTAAATAATCTGTACTCACACCATAGTATTTTGCGAGAATAGCAAGTTTATGAATTGGAATAGAACGAAGACCAGTTTCATACCTAGAATATTGAACTTGGCTCATGTGAAGAATTTTGGCAATTTCTGATTGAGTCAAATCTCGATCTTCTCTAATTTCTTTTAGTCTATCAATATTCATACACTCACCTCTTTTTATATTTTTTCATAATGAGTAGAGAATAACCCAAAAATATAACCATTTGGTTATATAGTAGCAGTAAAAGAAAAAAGAGTGTATTTCAAACATAATAAAAGATAATAAAAAAACTAAAGTCCCATTTATTTAGCTAGAAAATAGAAAGCGAGTAATTGAGATAAATAATTAGGAATGAACTTATTTGATTTAAAATTGTATAGATTTGTATTGTTTACTTAAAAGTTTTTTTAATGTACTCAAAAGAAAGAAGAATATAAACTTTACATCAAAAGCATCTTCAATTTGCAAAAATCTCGATTTCGTGTAAAATCAGAAAAATATAAATCTTGATTTCGTGTTTGAAGGTTAAAAATGAAAAGAAAAATATATAAA
>CANPWX010000044.1 GCA_947585065.1 uncultured Bacilli bacterium
TAAAAAAGGTGAAAATTGTTAAAATTCTCACTCTTTTCTTGTGCTAGTCACAAAACTGTAACCAAAAAAAATGGGAAAATCCCATCTTATAATCCCCCACCAGAACCAAACGAATCTAATTCTTCTTGAGTAACAATAATATTAATTCTCATTCTTCTATTACCGCATACAAACAAAGCTTCTCCTTGATTATAATATTTAATGCTATCTTTCTCACTTTCATTTAAATCAATCAACTGAGCTAAATCATCTACAGCTTGCTTTCTAAGTCCCATAACCATATAATAAGAAGCATTATCAAAAATAGCTTTTCCATGAACTAATACATTTGGTGCAGCAAAATCAGTTGGCTGTTGAGTAATAATAATAGTTCCTGTATTATACTTTCTACTACGTCTTTGTATCTGTGCTAAGAACTCAGCCCCCAGCTCATTACGTGTCGATAATAAAACATGAGCTTCATCAACACACATAACTGTATTGACTGTAGGATCTAAACATAAACCCCAAGCATATTTTAAAATATTAAAGAATAACGCATTTCTTACATTTTCATCAGAATTCATAAGCTCTTTAATATTAAAGACAATAAAATCACTTTGAATATCTAAGGTAGTATGTCCCGTAAAATAATAACGAAGCTCTTTCACTAAAGGACGTATTTTAAGTTCCAATCTTTCCATAACATCACGTTCATGAGTTTTTTCAGTCATCGAAAGAAGTCTTCCCTTAATCGTTGCATACACATCATCAAAAGTTGGATAATCTTCACTAGTAAATTTTGTATAATCCGTATCATAATCAATTTTATAACGTTTATAAGTATCTTGAACAACTTCACTAAACATAGTTAAAACATCTTCTTCAATGTCAGGGCTATAATACTTCATAAAAGCTTTTAACTGTTGAATCGTTCGAGTAAGAACAGTATATCCAAGACCTTCATTAATTTCCTCTTCATCAGCATCAATAACAATTTCTAGTGGATTTACCATTCCGAATTCTCCACCTTTACCAAGATCTAAAAAGTCACCGCCCATACTTTTAGCCATTTCCTCTAGTTCCCCTTCAGGATCGATACAAACAAGTTTATATTCATTTCGAATATGACTACGAAGTAACAATTTGGCAAGAGTAGATTTACCAGAGCCAGAAGTACCTAATATAATCATGTTAGCATTATTACGATTATGCTCCTTTTTAATTTGATATAAAAATTGATTAAACAAAATAACTCCACCAGAGAAATCCACTCCCAAAAGAGTACTATTTCCAGGATCTTTTATACTATCAAAAATAAATGGATACATAGCAGCAATAGTAACAGAAGGAATAGGAGAACCAATACGATCTTCAATATCTTGCTTTGGAAAAATTGGTATCATCGATTTAATAACCTTTTCTTGTTCAAACATCAAAGGAATTCCTCTCATCCCTAAAGCATCAAGATAATTACGAACTTGCATTTTTTTATTTTCCATATCATCTTTTGTCTCAGCAGAAATTAAAATATGAAGTTGAAAATCAAAGATTCTAGCTTGAGTTGCAACAAGCATAGAAATAAATTGCTCTAAAGATTCATAGTCTTGTCTGATTCTTTCTTGAATTGTTCTATCATGTTCTGTTTGATATCTAGTTTTTAAATCAGCAATTTCTTTATTAATCATTCTTTGTAATGTAGATAATTCAATTGGAATATGCTTTGCAACAATCTTAATCCCTGATAAATTTGTTAAATTAGCTAAATATCCTTGTTGAATATATTTTGGAAAACTAACAATGGTTAATATAGTACAATATCTTCCACTCATCATAAATTCAGTTGCTTTAAATTCAATTCCTTTCGGAGCAATTTGAGCTTTTATATTCATTGTACACTCACCATCCCACTAAAAGTTGTAGCAACTCCACCATTAAAGAAATTATCTAATATAACTCTTAAATCATTGTTACTAGTCTGTTGACTATTAAGTCCACAATTCGCTAAATTACTAATTAATGTATGTAATCGTTTTTGAACAACATCCATTTTCTTTTCTTTAAATAAAATATAATACTCTGTATCTACAACGTTATACTCAGCACTCATAAACATATTGGCTTTATTAATATCCTGAGCAATTAATTTACGAGTAACAGCATTCGATGCATTATTATAAAGAATTTGTAACTGAGACAAATAAACATTAATATCCACAGGTCGATCGGCAACCACAAGCCAAAACTCAAAATTAATAGCATTATAAAAATTTTGAAGTTGATAAATCACATTATCTCTAGTACCAGGATCTAAGATAAAAATATTTCGCGGTAATATTTTAACACCTGTTACATATTCTCCATTATCAAGCTGAATCATACCATTCAAAATACCTTTAATAGGAACCCAATCTTCACTCCATTTACTAGAAATATCTTCTTTATTTTTCGCCATCTTTCATACACCAGCCTTTCCAATAATACCTCTTTCTATTCATAATAAATGTAATTATATTTATAATTAATTGTAACACATTATGGTAATTTGGTACAGGGATAACTAAAAATCCAGAAATAAGTGCTGGCATTAAAATAATAAGTGCCATAGAAAACGACATTCCTTGAAAAATAAATAACATAATAATCGTAGTTAAACAACCTATTCCAAATATTCCTAAATCTACTGGAGTAAAAAATCCTAATATCAATTTTGATTTTTTTGTATTTGCTGGTATCAAATAATTTTGCCCTTCCATTCTTTATTCCCCTTTCTACTTCCTCATTGCTTTACGATCAGCATCTTTTTCTAAATATTCTTTCGTACTTCTAAGCATAGCTCGTTGTCTTTCAATATTACTTAATTCATAATCTATAGTTGCTTTTTGATTAATATATGGACTCATCTGTTGATTAATTTGCATTATTTTTAAATCTAACTTTCCCTTTTCCTGCAAACAATAAATATATATATTTTCAAGATCTTGATAACTTGTAATGGAGTACCCATTCCTATAAACAGATTTTAATTTTATTTTAATTTGTTCTATTAAATTAAGAATTTCAATATTTTGATTATTATTTTGAAAATTTTGTTGTAAAAGTTTAGTAATATAACTCTTTAAAAGCGATTCTGTAAGTTGAGCAAATTGTTTTTTAAAATCAAGAAATAAATTATTATCGATACTTCCTCTTAAAATATTTAAATAATTATTTAATTCAAAAAGATTACCAGTATAATTTCCAATTTTTCCTTTCATTTCCGAATTATAAGAGTTAATATCTTTCTCAGCTAAACTTTTAATATTATTAAAACATTGTATAATCTCTTCATATTCATCACGTAATGTTTGAGGTAAAAAGTTTTCATATTGTAACGAATGAAGTATTTCCTCATTTTCCTGTTTTGTTTGTTTTAAAATACGTTCTTCTTTTTCATTTACCCTATCAATTTTTTGATCCATTGCATCTGCCAATGTCCCAAATCCGAAATTTTTTCTTACGTTATTAATCATTTTACCAAAAACAGACATTTTTACTTACCTCCAATATTTTTACTAGCATACTTTCCGGCATTGTCTCTTTTAATTTTCTCTTGTTCTTCTTTATGTTTAGCTTCAATACGATCATACTCGGCATTTTTGATAGTAAGTGGTACTTTTTCTTGTTCAATTTTATCAACTTGTCTTCCATTAGCTAATACAGCTGCTTTATAAGTATCCTCTAATGCTTTAATAGAAGAAGGATCATTATGTCGTAATTCTACACGATCACTAGCAGAAACAAGATTATTTAAGTTATCTAACTTCTGAATTGAGTTAGTTAACTCAACATCCTCTTTATAACTAGAAGAAGTAGCAACTCCTCTAAGTTTTTTAAGTGCATCAGTAGCCATTTGACTAGCTAAATCTTTTTCAGCTTTATTAATAGCTTGAGTATATTGATTAATTTTATCAGCATGCTCAAGTATTTTTCTTTGATAATCAGCTTCAGTATCAGTAGCTAACTTTACTGGTTTATTATCACTAAGTTGTTTTACCTTTTCACGCAATTGTGATAAATTACCTGTAATTTGACTACCATTAATTACTTGTCCAGAAGAATTCCTTAATACTATAGTACTCTGATAAGCACTATCATCTCGATTAACTAAAGTCTTAGCTCTATCTAATACTTCATGTGCTTGTTTTTGAGTTTTTTCTCTTGACTCTGTTACTAATTTTTGAACTCTAGCACGCTCATCAATAGCAGCAATTTTATCTTTATTTTGAGCATGTTCTTCTTTCATATTACGTACTTCTTCACGTGTCATTTTACGTCCTGTTAAATCAGTATATTCTAAATTTTCTACTCTTCTATCTACTACATCTGCTGTCGTATCAAGTCCAAAAACTTTACGAACATCATTTATTCTTCGATCTGACCAAGTAGATCCTTGAGCCTTAGCAACTTTAACTTTATTTCTAAGTGCAGCTTCTTCACCAACAGCTTTAAAGTTACCATCTTTCATACCTTTTTTCCAACCTCTGGCAACAGCAAAAGGATTAAAGCCAGAAGTAACAGCGGCCCCAACAGCAGATCCAGCAGCAAAGAATCCACCAGCCTTTAACTTTTCACCAATACCAAGTTTAAGTCCACCAGTATCCATTCCTAAAATATCACTAATAAATTTAGGAGCTTGTTTAGCAAATGCTAAAATTCCCATAATAATAATAACTAAAGCTAATTTTCCTTGAATTCCACCATTCCAAAATTGAGCTAAACTATTTGTAGTGGCTATTTCATTAATAAAATAAATAGCTATAAACATAAATGCAATTCGAATAAACACTTCAAAATAAACTTGTAAAGTTTGTTTTAACCATTTATCAAATACACTTTTTTTACTAGGCAAAATTCTCATAATAACAGGAATTGGAGCAATTAATTGTAAAACAGCAAATTTAACAACTCGAATACCCAAATCAATAGTAAAAGAAAGCATAACATAAACTAAGAAAATACCAGCAGCAGTTGACAAAAACACCTTATAATCAATTACTCTTTCTGTATTGCCATCATTAAGTACTGGAACACCTTGAGACACAGCTTTACCTAGCCCTGGCAAAGCAGAATAATCACTTTTCTCTAAAATATCAGCTTTTAAATCAAACCACGTATAACTTTTTTTATTAAAATCTGCAATTTCAAAATTATAATTTTCGGAATTTAAAAATGTATTTAATACGGTAAAAGAAAGAGCATCTCCATAGTTAAGCATACCATCAGAATCTACATTAGTTGGAGAAGTTCCAAGTACTAAAGAACCAATCACATTAGAAGATAAAATATAATTTTGTAAACGATAGGCATAGCTAAAAATAGTTGGCAAAAAGCCTAAAATAACTAATGATATAACTAAATTTACAGCAATTTTAGAAACCCCTTTATCTCCCTTAGTATATTTTTCAGGATCAACAATTGCCGTTAGTAAACCATAAGCTAAGTAAAAAAGCATAAAAATACCTAACACAATATAAATTCGATTGGCAAAATTAGCAAAAAAACTATCTTCAAAAATTCTTGTAGATGCCAATTTCAAAAATAATTGATAACACTGTGATGCAAACCAATAAACGACAGAATCTATCCATAGCATAATACTATGAAAAGTTGTATTTGCCCAATCTGTAAAAAAATTTGCTAATAACATAGATGTTTCACCCTCCTTTATTAACCGATTCCTCCGGTACTGATATCATATAATCCAAATAAATGGAAAATTAAATCTAACAAAAATGGTAAGAAAAATATTAATAATCCAATAATTAATCTTTTAATTGTTTTTCCATTTGTTTTCTTTAACTCATCAGCATTAGAACTCGCTAAAGCTTTTATATAATCAATAGTCGATAATACAATAACCAAAATTGGAGTTGCTAGTTTAATTAAGAAAAAAATATCTTGTAAAAATTTATTAAGTTCAGTAGGATGACCCTCACTATCTACAAGTATCGTACCACCTTTACCAGCTTCTCCCTTAATATTTGGAAATATATTTGGATTAGGATCATCAGTTCTTCCAGTTTCTCCATTATTAGAAGAACCAGAATTACCACTGCTTCCAGTAGAAGTAAAATCAGAAACATCACTATCATAATTAATAACAACATCATCACAATCACGTGGTTTAACACTCCACCAATCCGCATGAGCCGCTAAAACAACATTATCATGTATTTGCTCTTTATCATACCAACCGGAAGCACCTTTACCAGCAGTACCACTTCCAGAAGTATTTAAAACATAATATTTTGTATCGTTACCATTACCTTTCTTAGCCGCAATTGCAATATAATGTCCACCTTTTGTAAAAAATGTCTCATGATCCTCAACATTAACAGACGCAAGCACCATAGCACCGTTCTCTAAAGTTTCATCAATAGCTTCAAAAGTATGATTTATCCATTCCATATCCATGTCAAACGCATCATGAAAATCAGCATCCCTAGAAATCTTTCCATACGTTACGCCAAAAGCATCATCATAATGATTAGTACATAAATAATTAGCGACATCTTTAGGAGAAACATTTACTCCATCATAACTAGTTAAAATTGATGCAATCGTAAGAGGATAACATCCGCTAGAGCATAAATTCTTTGGACTGTTATCTCCGTTATCATCTGCATTACAAGTATTTGTATTTGTATATTCATATGAACAATAAGGAACAGCCATAAAATCTCCGCCCTTATATACAGAAAAATTGACAGTGCAACTTTTAGCATTAACTGGGACAATTCCACATGCTACAAAGAAAATAAAGAAACAATAAATTAACTTTTTCATATTTATTCACACTCATTTACATCAATAAAAGAAAATAATAATCATTTTCTAGGTATTATTATACTATAATTTTTATAATAGGACAAATAAATTCAACAATTTAAACAAAAAAGAACTAAATTTTAGTTCTCAAAATTATTATTACTATTATTTTTGACAATCTCCACCATTAACATTCCAAATACAAGAAATACATTCTTTATAATCGGATTCATAAGTTTTAAAATCACTAACCCAACTAAAGATCAGATCAATAAAAGCTGGAAGGAAAAAGATAACTACACCTGCTATACAACGAAATATTAAAGATCTTGTAGATTTTTTAATTTCGTCATCCTTAGAAGCAACAACAGCTTTAAAGAAATCCATAATTCCTAAACCAATAATAATAATTGGTATTAATATTTTAACTACAGCAACAATATGGCCAACAAATTTTAAAGCAGGTAAAACCTTTGTACAATCACTAGCATAAACAAAACTTGGAAATAACAATAATAATCCAAAAAACAATAACTTCATTTTTTTCATAATTTAATACTCCTTCCTAACACTTATCAACATTCCAAATGCAACGCCAACATTCTTCACTTTGTTCTTGATAACTATCAAAATCACTGACCCAACTAAAAATCAAATCAATAAAATATGGTAAGAAAAAGATAACTACACCTGCTATACAACGAAATATTAAAGATCTTGTAGATTTTTTAATTTCATCATCTTTAGAAGCAACCATAGCTTTAAAGAAATCCATAATTCCTAAACCAATAATAAGAATAGGAATTAATATCTTAGCAATCGCAACAATATGGCCAATAAATTTAAATGTAGAATTAAGCCCTTTGCAATAACTAATATTATTATTATTATTATTATTAGTAGTAGTAGTAGTAGGATCTGTATTTGTATTCTTAACTTTATAAACTTCACACACAGGATTTATTGTATCACAACACACTATAGTATATTGAGAAGAATCACCATACTGTTCTTGAGCTTCTTTTCTTGAGTCAGAAAGA
>CANPWX010000045.1 GCA_947585065.1 uncultured Bacilli bacterium
CACATAGACAAGAGGATCATGGTATCTCCTTGTGAATCCTTGTCAAGCTCCGTCTGCTTGCGGCGGAGAATTTGACATAGAAAAATGTCATAAATTGTGATTTTGTCTTTTACAGAAGACGAAATTGATTTTTTACTCTAAAATAACTAGGTATTCCTAAAATAATTATACCAAACATTTAATTTCAATCATTTTATGTGAAGTTGTGATAATTTCGAAAGCTTTCTTCGACAAAAGTGAATGTCTACCCAAAAATAAATTTGCTTAGACACTTATTCTAGCGAATGAGTGTCATTTTTTTTGATTTAAAAATCTTATTATACAGTTTTTTCTATTATTGGAAATTTACAATTGCTTTACGCAAAATTCTATTGTATAGTTTCTGTAAAATTGTTTTCTCAAAAATACTTAAAAATGTAAAATTGTGTAAAAATTTTAATTTTTTTTTAGAAATTTGCATGAAAAAAAAGGAAATTGACAATTTTTTTTGAATATATAAGTAGGAGGACTTTTTTATGAAAACAATTTTACAACGTGATTTTAGAGACTGTGGTGTTACTTGTTTGGAATATATTATTGAATTTTATCACGGTTATGTTCCTATTGAAAAATTAAGAGAAGATACTTTTACTAATCAAAAAGGGTGTACTGCTTATCATTTAGTCGAAACTTTAAAAAAATATCAATTTGATTCTTATGGCGAGAAAACAGATGTTGCTCATTTAAAAGAAATTCCACTTCCTGCCATATTACATTTTCAATTGCCAAATGGAATGCAACATTTTGTTGTTTTGACTCATGTGAGTGAGAATCATATTACAATTATGGATCCTTCTTCTGGCAGGCGTACTCTTACTAAAAGAGAATTGGGTTCTTTGTGGGATGGAGTTGTTTTAATTGCAGTGCCACTTACTTTTATTCCAAGAATTCCAAAAGAAAAAAGTATTCAAAAACAAATTTTTCATTTTGTTAAACAAGAAAGAAAAAATATTGGGAAAATTTTTGCTTTAAGTTTAGGGGTTTCACTTATTACTATTTTATCTAGTTTTTATTTAAAAATTGGGATGGAGTACAGTAGTATTTTGAATATGGAAGAATTGAAAAAAATTGTTTTAATTTTTGGAGTGTTACTTATTTTAAAATGTATTTTTTCTTTTGGAAAAGAATTTGCTAAAATTTATTTAGAACAGAATATTGATGTAAGTTATTTGTTTTCTTTTTTTACGCATATTCTTAAACTTCCTGTTCAAAAATTTGAAAGTTATCATGTTGGTGATCTTTTAACTAGAATGGATGAGGCAGGAGAGTGGAAAGAGTTATTTTCTCATGTTTGTATCAATTTTTTATTAGAAGGAACGTTAGCAGTATTTTCTTTGTTTATTTTGTTTTTTATTGAATGGCATTTAGCTCTTTTTATCGCGATTGGAATGCTTATTTATGTTTTTTTAGGAATTGTAACTTCTCGACCTTTTTATCAAATTATAAAAAAAATGATGGAAAATAATCGGGAAATGAATGAATATTTTGTTGGTGAATTTCAAATGTATGAAAGTATTAAAAATTTAAATGTTACTTCTCTAAGGACTAATGAGGCTGAAGAATGTTTATGTAGGATTATTCAAAAAAATACAGAAGAAAAAAAATATGCTTTATTTTACAATACAATTAAAGAATATTTTTTAGAACTCTTATTATTTGGTATTACTACTTATGGAATTTTCTTAATTGGAAATCAACAAATTTCTATTTATGATTTTTTAGTATTTCAGAATTTATATCTCTATTTTATTAGTCCTTTTAAAGAGTTAACGGATTTGTTACCGAAGTTTTATTATATGAAAGGGATTACGTCTAAACTTGGTGAGATGCTAGCAATTCCTGAAGAGATTTGTGAAAATACTTCTTTGATTCCTGTTCCTAGTATTCAAATTGATCATTTAACTTATTCTTATAATGATGTAGTGAATCAAATTGAAGATGTTTCTTTTAAAGTTAAAGCGAAAGAACATATCTTTTTAGATGGACCGAGTGGTTGTGGAAAAAGTACTGTTTGTAAAATTCTTCATAAAGATTTAAAAGATTATATGGGGAAAATTACTTTTTTAGAAAAAGATTTAGAAGATTATACTTTATCTGAAATTAGAAATTCAGTTCTTTATTTAAGTCAAAAAGAACAAATTCAAGTAGGAACGATTGAAGAAAATATTTTATTTGGAGAGGTTAAGAGTGAACGTTTTGATGAAGTATGTAGAGTTTGTGAGATTGAATCTATTGTTGCTAAAAAGCCTCTTCGTTATCAATCTATTATTAATGAAACGATGGTTTCTGGTGGTGAAAAACAACGGATTATGTTGGCTCGAACTATTATGAAAGAGGGAAGTGTTTACTTATTTGATGAAGCGTTAAGTGAAGTAGAAGAAGAAATGGAAGAACGTATTATTACAAATTTGAGAAAGTTTTTAAAAGGGAAAACTTTAATTTATATTAGTCATAAAGATCATAGTTCATTATTTGAAAGGAGGGTTTTCTTTGCAAACAAAAAATCCATATCATAATATTTATGCTGTAACACATAGAAAGAGTCATGATGGTTTTATTTTTCTTTTCTGTTTTCTTCTTTTAGGAGTTGTTTTGTTTTGGATGGCTCATTCTCAGTTTGTTTCCTTTTTCGAATTAGAAGGAATTTATGAATGTAGTAGTGTTTGTACTCTTCGAACTGTGATTCCTTATTCCATTGCAAAATCTTTAAGTACGGAAGATCATATTTTATTAAATGATCAAGAATTAGCTTTGAAAGTGAAAGAATTTGGGAGTGTAGAAGTCGTTGGAACTAGGGCTTTTCAGAATATTTTGTTAGAAGTTCCCAAACAAAATTATTATTCTAAAGAAACTGTTTCTTTGAAACTGATTCAAGGGAAGAAAAGTTTATTAAAAATTATTTATGAGACCTTGAAAGGAGGTGATGCAAAATGATGAAAAAAGAAGAGTTATTAACCGTTTCTGGTGGCGGGGCTAACTGGGCCCTTATCGGTGGGGTACTTGTTGGAATATTGGCTTTCTTTGGTGGTTTTTTAGATGGCCTTACAAGACCTTTATCATGCAATAAATAGAAAGGAATGAGGATTATGCGCATGAATTGTCAAGAATTATTAGAAACAGAGGGAGGTGCGATTACAGCAACTTTAGTGAATGCAATTATTAGTGGTGTTCAAAAAATCTTTGAATTTGGGAGATCTGTTGGTTCTTCTTTAGGACGTTTTCTTACCCATCGCTTTTGTTAAAAAAGATTGACAATCAAATTTTTGATGTGGTACAATGTTATCAGATTATGGGAGGTTAAAGTTATGAACTATTATCAAATGTATGAAATTCGTATTTACCCAACAAAAGAACAAGAAGAACTTATTCATGAGCTTTTTCGTATTACGAGATTTCTTTATAATAAGTTATTAGAACAGAAAAAAAATCAAAATACGATTTCAAAAACTCAGTTATTTCAATCTTTAGAACAATATTATTTAAAGTATCCTTTTATTAAAAAGATGAATCTTTCTTTTGAGTATCTTGTAGCAGAAGTATTACGTAAAAAAGCTACTTTTAAAAAGATGGGTGTAAAAGAAGAGATGCGACTTTATCTTACTCATCCAGTAGTGATTGATCATCAATCTTTCGAATTGCCTGTTATAGAATCTGTTAAAATAAGAGGATATAAAGATCTTTGGGGAAAAAGCTTTTTTCCAAAGTATGTAAAAATTAAAAAGATAGGTACTAAGTATTATTGTGATCTTTTAGTTCAAAAGTTTTATCAAGAACCTTTCTTCCTTGTTAATTTAAAATGCCCCACGATTGTTCCTGTTTTGGAACAAATTCGTAATTATAATTCTTTGATTTCTCATTTAAATGTAAAATTAGCTCGATGTCAAAAGAATAGCCATAATTCTTTAAAAATTATGGAAAAAATTGAGAATTTGGAACGAAAAAGAAAGAATGCTATTAAAAAAAACATTCCTTGGGGTATTAAAGAAATAAAAATTTAAAATTTGCACGGCTGCGACGGTCGGGTGTGTCTGATTTTTTTTGAATCAGAAAAAAGTCCATTGGGACTTTCCGTTTCAGAAGGGAAAATTCAAAATTTATTTTTTATCACAAATAGAATCCGCGGATACTTTATAATGAATACATATGGCATAAAGAAACGCGGTTAGAATAGTTGTTTTCCCATTTTCATAAGATGATATTGTAGACTGGGTTGTATTAAGTACTTTGGCAAGATTTTGTTGTGTTATGTGTTTTTCTTCACGAAGCTCATATAAATGTTTTCCAATTACTTTTGCATCCAGTTTTCTTTTTTCTAAAACTCTTGTTTTATCTTTGTTTAATCCAAGTCCAAAATCAAGGCTTGTTTGGGCCATATTGCAAAGTGTTATAAAATGTTTTAAAGGAATTACTTTTTCACCAGTTTCCCACCTAGAGATTGTTGATTTGGTTAAATTTAGTTTTTTTGCTAGTTCTCTTTGGGAAAGACCAATGCGTTCTCTTAGAAAACGAATTCGTTCAAAATTCATACTATCACCGTTAGTAATTTTCTCATTGAAACGAAATTTATTCCTTTTTCGTCCCTTTTATACGATATATTTCTTTTTTAGGGATTGACGAGTGAATATAAAAAATTATAAAATAGAGTTGTTCTGGTGATTCTTATGTTAAAAAAAATAACTTCTGTTTTCTTAACGATTCTTATTTTAATTACTGGTATTTTTTTAACGATTTCTTTTTTATTAAAATGGAATTTAAGAGAAAAAGAGATTATTCGTAATTTAAAAAACAATGATTTATCTTTTCTTTTACAAGATCGTTCTGGGAAAGAGCCTGTTTTTGTTACGGAAATGCGACATTTTTTGGAATTTGTAAATATTCCTTCTGATACGATTGATGCTGTTTTAAATAGTGATGCGACTAAAACATTTGTTGGCAAGTATACACATGATTTTCTTAATTATCTTATTTATCAAGAAAATCCTGCTTCTATTACAAAAGAAGATTTAAAAATTCTTGCTCAAGCTAATTTTAAAGTGATTGAACAAAAATTAAGTGAAAATCATAAGGTTTTTGCTTCGAATGAATCTCAAAAAATTCTTAATTTTATTGATTCCTATAGTGGGGAAGTTATGAATTTTTTTCCTACTGCTAATCAATTATTGCAAAAAATAGATCAGGGAAGTATTACTCTTTATAAAGATATTACTTTAAAAGATGTTACTCTTTCTTTTCAGTTATTTTTAAGTACGCCTATTATTTGTTTTGCTTTAACTCTTTTACTTATTAGTTTTTTCCTTTTATTATGGATTCACAGAGAGACTCAGGAATATTTTTCTTATTTTGAAGCAATTTTTCTTATTTATATTTTTCTTTTTGTTACCGTAGAAATTGTTCTTTCTACTGTATTAAAAGATTTTTTAATGAATTATTGGGAAAGTGCAAATACATTTATTAATTATTTTATTAATGTTCTTTGTAAAAATTTATGGTTTTTCCTTCTTCTTGTTACGATGGCTCTTATTGTTGTTTCTATTTTGGCAAAAAAGAACAAGAAAAAAATTTTGACAGAGTGCTAAAATTATGTTAGAATAAATTCTCGGTAAAGAAAGGGGGATTTTGTTATGTATAAAATGAAATTATGTCGTCCGGCAAACTTAAAAGAATATCTTCAAAATCCAGACTATTTTCACACTCATGAGGGTGTTTTAGACAATAATTTATTAATTGAAATTGAGGATTTGATTGTCAATGAATCTTTTTTCAATAAAAATTATGTTACAGAAATTATTTCTGGTTTTCGTATTCCTTCTATTAACTTAACTATTGATTATAAAGATGAACATTTTGGTTATTGTGTCTACGGGGAAAACAAAGAACCTTATTTTGCTTTTACAACTATTGATGCAAATCCAAAAAAAGCTAATCAAACTTTTTATAAAAAAAGTGTTAGTAAAGAAGAATGTCAAGAATATATTGAAACCCATACTTCTTTTGGAAAAGAATATTGGATGAATTATTTGAATTTATTATTTCAAGAAGAAAGAAGAAGAAAACAAATTGTATTACGTAAAATAGAAAAAGAAGAAATGACTCATTTGAATCGAAAATTGAAATAATTTTTTGACAAGGAACATAGAATTTGTTACAATAATTTTGTTGATGAGGATGTTGCTTTACAACCAACGGAGTCAAATCGTTTGTCGCGTTAAAACAAAAAGATAGATTTTCTATGAATTAGGGTGGTACAGCATTTATTTTAATGCCCCTATGAATAGAATTTTTTTTTAGAAAGAGGGATTTTATGACACTTTATGAAGATTTAAAATGGAGAGGATTAATTAAAGATATTACTTCTCCAGATCTTATTGAAAAATTAAATCATGAAAAGTTAACTTTTTATATTGGGACGGATCCTACTGCTGATTCTATGCATATTGGACATTATTCATCTTTTTTAATTAGTAAAAGACTTGCTCAATATGGACATCATCCTATCCTACTGATTGGGGGAGCAACTGGAAGAATTGGTGATCCTAAACCAAGTGCTGAAAGAGAAATGAAAAGTATTGAAGAAATAGAAAAAAATGTTTTGGGATTATCAAAACAAGCAAAAGAAATTTTTGGATTTGAAATTGTTAATAATTGGGATTGGAGTAAAGATATTAATTTTATTGATTTTTTAAGAGATTATGGTAAATTTTTTAATGTCAATTCTATGTTAGATAAAGATATTATAAGAAGAAGATTAGAAACTGGTATTACTTATACTGAATTTTCTTATATGATTATGCAGGCTCTTGATTTTCTTCATTTATTTGAAACGAAGAATTGTACTTTACAAGTTGCCGGAAGTGATCAATGGGGAAATATTACTGCTGGGATTGATTTAATAAAAAAGAAAACGGGAAAAGATGTTTATGGTCTTGTTATGCCTTTAGTTTTAGATAAGAATGGAAAAAAATTTGGAAAAAGTGAAGGGAATGCTTTATGGCTTGATAAAAATAAGACTTCTTCTTATGAGTTATATCAATATCTTATTAATACGGATGATGAATTAGTTATTGATTATTTAAAAAAATTGACTTTTTTAAGTAAAGAAGAAATAGAAGAAATTGAGAAAGTTCATTTTTCTTCTCCAGAACAAAGAATTGCTCAAAAAAGATTAGCACAAGAATTGATTAGTGATTTACATGGTGAAGAAGAATATCAGCATGCAAAAGAAATTTCTGAAAGTTTATTTACGGGTAATATTCAAAATTTAAGTGATTCTGAAATTGAAGAAGTGTTTAAGGGAGTACCAGAACTTATTTATTCTTCTATTCCTATGATTGATTTTTTGGTAGAAAATTCTGTAGCGTCTTCTAAAAGAGAAGCAAGAGAATTTTTAAATGGAAATGCTATTAGTGTAAATGGTAAAGTTATTACTGATGAAAATTATTTGTTTGAAAATAAGAAATATAATGTTCTTCGAAGAGGAAAGAAAAAGTATTATTTAATTAAAAAGGAAACTGTTGATGAAAATTGACAGTTTTTTTTGAATATTATTATCCATAATAAATAATAGATGCAAAATATTGTTGAAAATTTATAACTAATTGGTTATAATTTTTATAGTAGGGAGTATTAATTATGGAAAAGAAAAAAATTAGTTTAATTATTATTGGTATATTACTAGTAGTTGCAACTGTGATAGGCATATCTTATGCGTATTGGTTTGTAGAAATAAGACAAACAGATAAAAATAATTTAGTTACTAGTTGTCTTAAAGTAGA
>CANPWX010000046.1 GCA_947585065.1 uncultured Bacilli bacterium
GTTCAAAAAATTACTATTGTTCCTCGTGGAATGGCTGGAGGTTATACTGCATATACTCCTAAAGAAGATAATATTTCTCGTTATACAAGAAATGAAATGCTTGCTATGATTACTAGTGGACTTGGTGGTCGTGCTGCAGAAGAATTATTTTTAGATGATATTACTACTGGAGCTAGTGATGACTTTAAACGCGCAACAGGTCTTGCTAGAAGTATGGTAACGGAATATGGTATGAGTGATTTGGGACCAATTCGTTATGAAGCAAATTCTAGTGAAAACGTTTTCTTAGGAAGAGATTATAATAAAACAAAAAATTATTCTGATCAAGTTGCATTAGAGATTGATCAAGAAGCTCGTAAGATTATTATGGAGTGTTATGAAAATGCAAAGAAAATTTTAAAAGAAAATGAAGATTTAGTGATGCTTTTGAGTAATACTTTGATTGAAAGAGAAACCATTACGAAAGAACAAATTGATGAACTTGTTCGTACAGGTAAAATTGAAACTGAAGATAGTTTTCAAATTAGTGATTCTCCAACGCTTTCAAAGTTAAGAGAAGAAGCAAAAGCTTTGAAAATTAAAGGATACTCTAAGATGACTAAAGAGGAATTAGAAGAATCTATTCATGAAAAAGAAGAAAATCATGATTAAATGAAGCAATGTAATAGTTGCTTTTTTTTAATTTAATAAATTTTTTTCGACAAAATAAGACAAAAAAAATAGGTGAATTAGCAGATTTTCTTATTTTTGGTAAATTCTGCTAGGCAGATTTTGAAAATCTGCTTAACAAATTTTGAAAATCTGTAAAAAAAAGGTTGCAGATTTTCCATTTTTGTTGTTTGTTTTGCTCCTTTCTTTTTTGATATAACAATTACGAAAGGAGGAAATTCTAATGAAAAATAAACATTTTTTGTGTTGCATTAATGATTGTCCTTTGTTTTGCTATCATCCAATTGTAACAGATGATCCAATTATTGTTGAACAGGTAATTGTTAATTTTGTTACTGGAAAAACAATAAATGATAAATGGATCACTCGAGAAACTACTTTTGAAAGTAATGTTGAATTCTTTTATTATGAAGTAAATGTGGAAAAAGCCTTTCAGTTAATGCGAAAGAAAAAGAAAAGTACAAGTTCTATTGAAAATTTTTGCTTTACTTTTCTGAATTATTTTTTACAAGATAGTGCTGAACCATTAATTGAATTTTTAAGAAGTACTAATTCATTTACGAATAAAGAACTAAATGAATTTAGAAAATTATTTGCCTAGAAAGACAGGGAAAATATTATGAAAAAATACATATTATCTGACGCTGTATTTAAGTATATTTATGGAATGAAAGAAAATTTATTGTTCTTCTTAAATCAATTTTTTCGTTATATAGAAAAGGAACTATCTATAGAAGAAATACAAATATCTACCGAAGTTACTTTAAAAAAACATCGAATATTAGGAAAAGAGATGAGAAGTGATGTTTTATTAGTTAGTAGGGAAGCCATCATTCTATTAGAAGCATATACTTCTCTTAATTTAGAAGGATTAAAAAAAGTAGGAAAATATATTTCTAAGATTAATGGAGAACAATTAAATGAAAAGCAAAAATATAAAAGTTCTAAAAAAGTCATCGGGATTATTCTTGCCGATAATATTAGTCCGACATTAAATTTAGAAGATAAATTAGTCCAAAGATATAATTATAAATCCGATGAGCCAGAGTACAGAGAGTTACCACTTGATGTAGTTATATACATCATAGATATTGACAAAGCAAGAAGAATGAAGTATTATGATGGTGAAAATGATTTATTTATACATCATTTAAAATTAATTGGAGAAAAGTCTAATAAAGTAAGAAAACAGATTGCGAGAGGGAGTGAAGAATTAATGACAATAGCTGAAACCGAATTAGGATTTATGAATGATAGAAAGACATTAAAAGTTTTTAACATTGAAGAAAAGGCTAGAACTATTGGATATGGCGATGGAAAAAATGATAGAAATATCGAAATAGCTAAGAATATGTTAAGAGATGGAGCTTCAATCGATTATATTTCTAAAATGACTGATTTAAAAATTGAAGAAATTGAAAAGTTACAATAAAATTCACTACTTATATAATCTTGTATTAGGAGGGAGTAAATGCTTCCTTCTATTTTTTCTCAATAATTAATAT
This sequence comes from uncultured Bacilli bacterium, assembly GCA_947585065.1. GTDB lineage: Bacteria > Bacillota_I > Bacilli_A > RF39 > UBA660 > Ventrenecus. The sequence goes on from CANPWX010000046.1 coordinate 2,175, forward strand.
TTTAAAAAAATATTTTTGAATTTCTAAAGACAAAAATCTATTCTTATGATAAAATGTTATTGACTGATAATTAGAAGGTGGTATTATGGCAAAAATAATTTCATTAGTAAATCAAAAAGGTGGTGTTGGAAAAACAACTACTAGTATTAACCTTGCTGCTGCGTTAGGAAAAGAAGGAAAAAAGACATTATTAATTGATTTAGATCCTCAAGGAAATGCTTCTAGTGGGCTTGGATTAAATAACAATGATTTTGAAAATGATATATATGATGTGATTACTGGAACTTGTAATGTTAAAGAGGCAATCATTAAAACGAAGTTTAAAAATCTTTCCATTATTCCTTCTACTATTAATTTAGCAGGGGTTGATGTGGAATTTGTTAAAAAAATGTTGGAAGATAATACTTTTCGACAAAATGAACAACTTCGTAATGCTTTGGGAGAAATTAAAGATTCTTATGATTTTATTATTATTGATTGTCAGCCTTCTTTAGGTATTTCTACTATGAATGCGCTGGTTGCTAGTGATTCTGTTATTATTCCTGTTCAATGTGAATATTTTGCATTGGAGGGTATTACTCAGTTATTAAATTCTATTATTTTGGTTCAATCTAATATGAATCCTGATTTAAGAATTGAAGGTGTTTTACTTACGATGTTGGATGGAAGAACGAATATTGGTTTAGAAATTATTGAAGAAGTAAGGAAATGTTTTAAATCTAAAGTATTTAATACGATTATTCCGAGGCTTGTTCGTTTGGTAGAGGCACCTAGTCATGGAAAGCCTATTAGTGATTATGATCCAACTAGTCGTGCTACGCTTGCTTATGAAAATTTAGCAAAGGAAGTGATTAGTCGAAATGGAGAATAAAAGAAAAGCACTTGGTAAAGGGTTAGAACAATTATTTTCTAATGAAGTTATCAATTTTGAAAATTTTGAAAAAGATATTGTTTCTACTGCTAAGAAAAGTGATATTTTAGAAATTAATATTAATGAAATTCGAAGTAATCCTTATCAACCTCGTAAAACTTTTAATGAGACAAGTTTACAAGAAATGGCCGATTCGATTAAAGAGCATGGTATTATTCAACCTATTATTGTTAAAAAATCTATAAAAGGATATGAATTAATTGCTGGTGAAAGAAGAACTAGAGCTGCTAAACTTGCTGGATTAGAAACTGTCCCAGCTATTATACGTGATTTTAATGATGAAGAAATGATGGAGATTGCTCTTTTGGAAAATATTCAAAGAGAAGATTTAAATCCAATTGAAGAAGCTATGGCTATTAAAAATATTATAGACATTGGGCATTTTACTCAAGAAGAATTTGCTAAAAAGTTTGGAAAAAGTAGAAGTCATATTACGAATATGTTAGGGCTTTTAAATTTGCCAGATACAGTAAAAGATTCTGTTAAAAATCAAAATTTAAGTATGGGGCATGCGAGAGCATTAAGTAAATTAGAAGATGAAGAAAAAGTTAAAGATTTAGCTAATAAAGTAATTCATGATTCTTTAAGTGTTCGTAAATTAGAAGAATTAATTCAAGAAGAAAATTTGCCTAAAAAACAATATCAAATTCGAAATCATGATTCGAAAAATATTCGTAGTTCTATTTATGAACGGTTAATGAGAGAAAAAATTGGAACTAGAGTAAAGATTACTACTCGTAAGATTGAAATTCCATTTGATTCTGAGGAAGATTTAGAACGAATATTAGATCTTCTTGGTATTAGAATTGAGGAATAGATATGGAAAAAATTATTCAATTTTTATTAGAAGAGAGAATTATTGTTTCCATAGTTGTTATTCTTTGTGCTATTGTCTTATCGCGTTTTGTTTGCTTTTTTCTTAAAAATATTATTAATCGTGGGAAAAAGTATGATAAAAAAAGAAAAACGATCGTTGGGCTTATTACTAAAGTCATTCGTTTCTTTATTTATGCAATAGCTATAATGATGATTTTAAATAATTTTGGAATTGATACAAATGGTATTTTAGCATCTTTAGGAATTGCTGGAGTTATTCTTGGACTCGCTCTTCAAGATACTGCTCAAGATTTAATGGGCGGGATCACTATTATTTTGGATAATTATTATGCCATTGGTGATTATATTAAAATTAATGGTTTTGAAGGATATGTTGTAGATATTTCTTTAAAAAGTACAAAAGTCAAAGCGGTTACGGGAGAAATTTATATTTTTGCTAATCGTAATATGTCTTCTGTTGAAAATTATTCTCAAAGTGAGGCTGGAGTTCTTTTAGAGGTTCCTACTGCTTATGAGGAAAAAACAAAGGATGTAGAAAAAGCTTTGAATGAAATATTAAATGAGGCTAAAAATGATAAAGTTATTTTAGATAAATCTAGTTATTTAGGTGTTAATTTTCTTGATGCATCTTCTGTAAATTATGCTATAATAGTTTACTGTGAGTCAGGGAATCGTTGGAGTGTTAAAAGAGAAATGCTAAAACGTATTAAAGAAAAGTATGATGAAAAAGGACTTAAAATTCCATATAATCAGATTGAGGTGCATAATGGAAAAGAAATATAAGTTAGGGAGCCATGTAGTTATGAAAAAACCACATGCTTGCCAGACGAATGATTGGGTTGTAACTAGAGTAGGGGTGGATATCAAGTTAAAATGTTCTAACTGTGGCCGAGAAGTGATGATGGATCGGTTAGAGTTTGAAAAAAAATTAAAAAAAGTGTTAGGTGATACAAATGAGTAAAAGAAAAGAAAAAGTTACACTGCATCCAATTATGATGTTTATCATTTTAATTGGTATTGTTATTTTATTCAGTGGACTTTTAAATATTTTGGATTTTGAAACAGAAATTTATCGTGTAAATTCTACGACATTGGAATATTCGAGAGAATTAGTTGGTGTGGAAAGTTTGCTTAGTTTGGAAGGACTTAAATATATTTTTTCTGATACTGTTGCAAATTTTGTTGGGTTTACTCCACTTAGTACTCTGATTATTATTTTAATTGGAATAGGTGTAATGGAGAAAAGTGGATTTTTAAAAACTGCTATTACTTGTGTTACAAAAAAATTGAAAAAAAATACAATGACTTTTTTGATTCTATTTGCAAGTATTTGTGCTAGTGTATTTGGAGATTTAACTTTTGTTGCTCTTTTACCTATTAGTGCGGCTATTTTTAAATATGGAAAACGTAATCCTTTGATTGGGATTGTTGCTTCTTTTGCGGGACTTACTTGCGGGCAGGGATTATCTGTTATTTTTACAAGTGTAGATAGTTCTTTACTCAGTTTATCTCTTGTTTCAGCTCGTGTGATTGATATTGGGTATCGAATGGCTTCTATTAGTGGTGTCTTTATCATGTTGGTAGCTGTATTGTTATTGTCTTCTGTTTTAACTTTGTTAACTGAAAATTATATTGCACCAAGATTCGGGAAGTATGAAGTAGAAGAAGAGGAAGAAGAAAGACCTCTTTCTAAAAGTGAAATTCGAGGACTTGTTTTTGCTGGAATTGCTTCCTTTACTTATGTAATTATTTTTCTTTATAATATTATTCCAGGACTTCCTTTTTCTGGTAATTTACTAGATAATAGTCAACTTCTTTATGTGGATAAACTCTTTAGTTATAATTCTTTTTTCTCTAATGGATTTGTCTTTATTGTTACTATTTTCTTTATTATTTTAGGTTTGTTTTATGGTATAGGTTCTAAAACTATACGTAATCATCGTGAGTTTATTGATACTTTGGGCCATTCATTAGATGGTATTGGTAAATCATTAGTTTTGATATTTTTTGCTTCTGTATTTGTCAGTTTGTTTCGAAAATCAAATATTGGTACCGTGATTGTTGGTTTTTTAGCTAATATTTTTCAATCTGTTAATTTTGTTGGTTTACCACTTATTATTTTATTATTTTTGGTGGCGATGCTTGCAACTTTTGTTGTTCCATCTTCGATTAGCAAATGGCTTATATTATCTCCAGTAGTTATTCCAGTTTTCATGAATGCTGGTATTAGTCCAGAATTTGCTCAAATTATATTCCGTTTTGGTGAGTCTGTTACTATGGGGTTAACGCCAATACTTGCTTATTTTGTTATTTATTTAGTGATGCTTAATATTCATGAAAAAAATGGAGAAACGATTGGTTTGTTCCAAGCTATTCGTTTTCAAATTCCTTATGCGGTTGTCAGTTTTATTGTATTACTTGCATTAATTGTTTTGTGGTATATTGTTGGCTTACCACTTGGTATTAATGGAATTACTGTTTTATAGAGAAAGTAGGGTGTTTGTTTTATGTCATTAAAAGCAGGGATTGTAGGGCTTCCTAATGTTGGTAAGTCGACATTGTTTAATGCAATTACTAAGAAACATATTTTAGCAGCGAATTATCCGTTTGCTACAATTGATCCAAATGTGGGAGTTGTAACTGTTCCGGATTCTCGATTGGAGTTTTTAGAAAATTTGTATGTTCCTAAAAATACTGTTCCAACTACATTTGAGTTTACTGATATTGCGGGTCTTGTAGCAGGTGCCAGTAAAGGAGAAGGGTTAGGGAATCAGTTTCTATCTCATATTCGAGAGGTTGATGCGATTGTAGAAGTTGTTCGTTGTTTTCAAGATGATAATATTATTCATGTGAGTGGTGAAATTGATCCCATTCGTGATATTGAAATCATAAATGTTGAGCTTGTTTTATCCGATTTAGAAATTGTAGAAAGCAGAATTGAAAAAATTGCCAAAAAAGCTAGTACTACAAAAGAGAAAGATGCAGTTTTAGAATATAATACATTGGTTAAATGTCGAGAAGCTTTAGTGAAAAATATTCCGATTCGTAAGTTAGATTTTGATGAAGATGAAGTTCTTGTTTTAAAAAATTTTAGTTTTATTACGGCTAAACCTATTATTTATGTAGCTAATGTAAGTGAAAATGATGTTGTGAATGGTGAAAATGAGTATGTAAAAAAAGTTCGTGAATATGTCTCACAAGAAAATTGCGGAGTTATTGTTATGTGTGCTAAAATGGAATCTGAACTTTCTGAAATGGAAGAAAGTGAGAAAAAACTTTTTTTAAATGAGTTAGGTATTTCTTATAGTGGACTTGATAAACTTATTTTTGCTACTTATGATTTGCTTGGACTTCAAACATTTTTTACAGTTGGAAAAGATGAATGCCGAGCATGGACTTTTCGTAAGGGAATGAATGCTAAAAAGTGTGCAGGTTTGATTCATAGTGATATTGAACGTGGATTTATAAAAGCTGAAATTATGAAATATAATGATTTGGAAGATTTAAAGGATGATAAGAAAGTTCAAGAAGCTGGTAAACTTTATTTAGAGGGAAAAGATTACATTATGCAAGATGGAGACATTGTTTATTTTCGATTCAATGTTTAAATCTTGCTTTTTATTTTATAAAAAATCTCAAAGTTATTAACTTTGAGTAAATTGTCTTTATTTGTTTGTATTTATTATAACTCTTTTATGCTTGTTTGAAAATATGATTTTTTGATTTTGTAGTCAAGTTATGAATAACCCTTTATTTTATCGAATAAAAT
>CANPWX010000047.1 GCA_947585065.1 uncultured Bacilli bacterium
AATGTCGTATGCATACACAGTGCCTAAAGATGGGGAGGATTATGATCCAGAAACTCATACATGCACAGTTTTGAAGATTAAGAAGTTGTATGATGTCAGTGCGGTGGATATTCCTGCATATGACAGTACATCAATTTCTGCTAGATCACTAATTGACTTGGATAAGTCTGTTAGGGAAAAGTTGGATAACGAGATTAAGCAGAAAAATGTCTTACAACGAAAAAGAATTGCGGATGCAATAAAACTAGAAATGGAATTAGAAAATTTAAAAAATTAAGAAAGAAAGAGGTAAAAAAATATGAACAAAGATGAAATAATTAAAAGATTACAAGAGATAATCGACGAATTGAAAAAAGAAGATACAACTGAAGAGCAAGCAGCAGAATTACAAGAAGAAGCAAGAGGATTAAAAGAAAAATTAAAAGGAATTAATGCACAAGAAAGAAAACAAAAAATTGCTGACGAAATCGATAAAGGTTTAATTGATGTAAGAAAAATATCTGATGATGATAAAAGAAAGGCAGAAGTAGATGAAGTTATTGAGAATAGAAAGAAAGACTTGTTAAATAAAAGAGCAATAACTGTTTCAAAATCTAACTTATTAACTCCTACTCATCAAGGAACTACTATTAATGGTAAAGATGGAGAAGTTTCTACTTTAGTAGATTCAGTAGCAACTATAAAACTTCCAAATGGTGAATCATACGAAGAACCATATGTAAAAACATATAAGGAAGGTGCAATTACAGAAGAAGGAGAAGAATATACAGATACTGATCCTGAATTTGATTATGCATCAATGGATAAAGTAAAAGTAACTGCTTATGCAGAATTATCTGAAGAAGCAGAGAAACTACCTGCAGCTGATTATGTTGCGGAAGTTGAAAAAGCATGTACTATTGCTATTAAAAAGAAAATGAATGCTCAAATGATGAAAGGAACTGGAACAAAATCTTTCCATGGTATTTATGATGAAAATACTAAAGCACTTAATGCTGATAAGGATATAGAGTTAGAAGAAATCAATAATACAACTTTAGATGAAATTGTTTATTCTTATGGTGGAGATGAAGATACTAACGAAGAAGCTACATTAATACTAAATAAAAAGGATTTAAAAGCTTTTGCACAATTAAGAAGTACAGATGGAAAGAAAATCCATGAAATTGATAGAAAAAATCATACAATAGACAATATTCCATATATTATTAATTCTAACAATGGAGTATTAAGTGATGCTCAAACTGGAGCAGGTACTTATTGTATGGCATATGGTAAACTTAGCAATTATAAAATTCCAGTATTTGATGATTTAACTATCAAAAGAAGTGAAGATTACAAATTCAAGAATGGTATTGTTTCTTACAGAGCAGAAACAATGGCTGCTGGTAACGTAGTTGCATCCGATGGATTTATAAGAGTAAAAAAAAAGTCAGCTTAGAGCCAGAAGTAGAAAAAATTAAAGTAAGTGTTCCAAGTGCTGAGACTTCATTAAATTTAGGAGAAAAGACAGTTCAAGATTTATGCGAAAACTTGAATATTGACGACACAGGAAAAGTCACAGGTAGTTTAAAGTATGTTGATAATTGGACAGAGTTTTCAAAAACTGATAATTCAGGTAACTTTATACCTCTATACTTTGAGGATGCTAAAGGGCAGGCTAAAGGTACTGTTAAATGTGAACTTAAAGGAACAGGTGCTAAATCTAAGAAACCTATTGCAGTTGATGAAAAAGATGGATTAATAGTATTCCAAGTTCACAACAAGGATAATACTATTGAGATTACATCTGAAGGTAAAGAAACAAAAACACTTACTTTGACAGAAGTTGAATTAAAAGAAATTTAAAGTTAAGCTCTCTTTTTGAGAGCTTTCTTTATTAATTGAAGGTGATGTTATGTTAGATGAGATAAAAAAAAGATGTTATATAACTTCAGATTTATTTGATGATGAAATTAAATCTTTAATTAATGCATGTATTAGAGATTTAAAGGATGTTAATATAGATACTTCGAATCTTGATGATAAAAATATTGATAAAATAGATGGTCAATTATTGAATTGCATTGTTAATTATGTGAAAGCTTATAGAGGTAATGATCGTACAGATACAGAGCAGTATTTAAAAATGTATGAGTCACTAAAAAATAAATTAAGCTTACAAGAAAGTTACGAGGCAAATAATGAATAATTGGAAAGATGCTATTTATTTAATCAAAAGGACTGAAACAGTTAAAGATGAAGATGGTTTTATGAAAACATCTGAAGAAAAAAGTAATCTTATAGCATCAAACATTATTGGAGTTACAAGAGCGGAAGCAGAACATGCTAACCAATTAGGATATACAGCCGATTTAGAAGTTGAAGTAATGTCTGTTAATTATAATAATCAAGAAATTTTAGAGACAGAAGATAAAAAAAGATATGTTATTAATAGAACTTATCCTAAATCATCTGAGATTTTAATTCTTGTATGTTCTGATATTATGAAAGGAAATTATGGCTCAGTTTCTTGATGATAATGTATTGAGAGATATGATTAAATCTATTGAACAATACGAAAATAACGAAGAAATATATAAACAACTTATTTCAGATGGACAACAAATAATGAAAGATAAGATTCAAAGTGGAGCAAGCAAACATAGGTCTAAATTAGTAAGAAAACACATGGCTGATTCTATTAAAGCAACACGACCTACTAAAGATAAAAATGGTTGTTGGGTTGGTAGAGTCAAGTTTGTTGGTACAAATGGAAAAGTAGGTAACTTCGATGTTACACATTGGATTAAGGCTTTTAGAATTGAAAATGGAACATCAAAGCAAGCAGCAGAGCCATTTGTAAAACCTGCTATAGCAGCGAGTGAAAATCCTATCAGATCCAGTTGGAATAAAACATTTGAAAGTGAGTTGAAAAAATTATGAAAATTGTAACTGATGTAAAAATAAATCCAATAATTGAAAAATTATTTAAAGATTTTGAAGTTGATAATATAAAATTTCCTATTTTTTATAGGCAATCACCACATAACAATCTAAAAAACTATTTAACTTATTATACATATTCTACACAGCCAAGTCTATTTGGTGATGATGTACCTATTGCTAGTATAGCTTACGGAACTATCGATGTGTATAGTGAAGGTAATTATTTAAAAGTAGTTGAAGAAATAAAGAAAAAATTAATAGAAAATAATTTTACTTGGAATGGTGATGGTACTCCTGAATATGAAGAAGATACTAAATTAAATCATTATCCAATTAATTTTATAAAAGAAAGTGAGGATTAATATGGAATTATTAAAATTAGATATTCAAAGATTTGCTAGTATTGGTCTTAAACGCTATCGTTGGGCTAAAATGAATGATGATGGGAAATCATATGGAGAAGTTAAATCTCTTGTTGGTGCTATAGAAAATAAAGTATCAATAAATTTAGCAGAAGCTAAACTTTATGGAGATGACCAATTAAAAGAATCAGTAGAAGAATTTGTTGATGGTAATATGACTATGGGAATCACAGAAGATCCTGATGATGTATTCGCCGAATTGCTTGGAAGAACTGAGCAAGAAATTCAAGAAAAAGAAGGTAAAAAGGAATATATTGCAAAAAGCACAGATGTTGCGCCATACGTTGGATTTGGACATGTTGTTGTAAAAATGGTAGATAATTCAAGAAAATATAAAGTTGAATGGTTCCCTAAAGTTAAATTTAAATCTTATGTTGCTGATAAAACCACGAAAAATGAAAGTTTAACTTTTACAACACCATCAGTTGAAGCTACTGTTTATGAAAACGAAGATAAAGAGTGGATGAAATATGCTACTTTTGATACAGAGACAGAAGCAGAAGAGTATTTAGATTCTTTATTTGTACAGGCGGTATAAAATGAAAGTAAAGGTAATTAAAAAATATTATGATACTAAAGATAAAAAAATATATACTGCTGCATCAAACACAATTTTAGATGTTACTCCTGAGCGTTATAACGAATTAAAAGGTTATGTAAGGAAAGTAAAAACATCAAAAAAAGAAAATGATAGCAAGCAAGATTAATTTCTTGTTTGTTTTTTTGTATGGAGGAAAAAATGATTAAATTATTTTATTTAAAAACACCAGAAAAAGAATATCCTTATTCATTCTCAATTAATGTAATGAAAAATTTACAAGAAAAATATGGCTCTTTTGATGATGTTGTTGGAAAACTAGATGTAAAAGAAGATGAAGAAATTGATTATGGAGCATTAGTTGCATTTTATCACGAAGCTATTAACGAAGGTATTGATATTTATAATGAAAATAAGCCGGAAGAACAAAAAATGTCATTTGTTACTGAAAGACAAGCTGGAAGAATTATCACAGAAGTAGGTTTAAAGAATGCTGCAGCAAGTGCACAACAAAGTGTAATAGAATCTGCTAAACTCAGCAATGATAATGAAGGTGAAGTTAAAGTAGAAGTGCTTGATGAAAAAAACTAGATAACCACGAGAAAACAATTATTAATTTCTCGTGGATATTTTTTGTTGGAGTAACTTTATTGAGATTTTCCAAAAAAGAAGTCGGTCATATGACTTTTAAAATTTGGTCAGATATTTTTGATTATTATAAAAGTTTTTATGACTTTCAAAAATCAAATCATACTTTTGCTGATTTAGAAAAAAAACAAGAACAAATTGAGACTGGAGAATGGCTTCCAGATAGATAGGAGGTGTTAAAAATATGGCTAGTAATACTTTTGGTGGAACAGTTAAATTGGATGGAGAATCCGAATACAGGAAGGCTTTAAGTACCATAACTGCTCAAATGAAAGTTATGAGTAGTGAAATGATGAAGGTTACAGCTGAATTTGGAAAAAATGATACATCAATAGAAGGTTTAACTTCTAGAAATAAAGTATTAAATGATCAAATAGATAAACAAAAAGAAAAAATAGCTACACTAAGAGGTGCTTTAGAGCAATCTCAACAACAATATGGAGAAAATGATAAAAAAACATTATCATGGCAAAATCAATTAAACAGAGCAGAAGCACAATTGATTAATATGGATAAAGAGCTTAAAGATAACGAAAACAAAATGAAAGAATCAGCAGATGCTACTAATGATAATTCTAATAAAATAAAAGAATTTGGAAAAAATGCGGATGATGCTTCGAAAAAGGCTTTAAGTTTAGGAGATATTATCAAAGCAAATTTGATTACTGATGTTATTAAAAGTGGTTTATCTTCTTTGGCTAATGGAGTAAAAAGTATAGCATCTTCTATGGGAAATGCAATTTCTAGTGGAGCAAGTTATGCAGATAACATTTTAACTTTGTCAGCACAAACAGGAATAGCAACAGAAGAATTACAAGCATATAATGCAGTTGCAGAACTTACAGATGTACCATTAGAAACAATTACTAAATCTATGGCTAAGATGACTAAATCTTTAGAGTCTAATGAAGATAAATATAATTCTTTAGGTGTATCGATTAGGAATGCAGATGGCTCTTTAAGAGATAATCAAGATATTTTCAATGAAACAATTGGAAAACTTGGCGAAATGTCTAATGAAACTGAAAGAGATGCATTATCAATGCAATTATTCGGTAAATCAGCACAAGATTTAAATCCATTAATTAAACTTGGTGCAGATGGTTTATCAGAACTTACTACACAGGCACGTGAAATGGGAGCGGTATTAAGTGATGATGGATTAAAAGCTTTAGGAGAGTTAGATGATCAATTTCAATTTTTTAAGACTAATGTTAGTGCAACTGGAAATATTTTAGCAAGTGCATTTGCTCCTGCAATAACAGATGTTATGAATGGAGTCAATGGATTAGCACAAGATTTTAATTCTTTAATTGCATCAGTAATAAGTGGAAATGATGAAGGTGTAACTGGTGCTATGAATAGTATTAGTGTTTCTTTAGGGAATATTGTAAACTCAATAGCACAACAAGCTCCTAAACTAGTGGAAATGGCAGGTACTTTAATAAATACTATAATTACAGCTATATCGAATAATGCTCCTATGTTAGTAAATGCAATAGTACAATTAGTATCATCAATTTCTACAATTATAATTGATAATCTACCAACTCTTTTAGATGCTGGAATAAAAATATTACTTGCTTTAGTTCAAGGGATATCACAAAATTTACCAACAATAATTCCACAACTAGTGGAAAGTTTGATTTTTATGGTGGAAGTATTACTTGATAATATCGATTTAATAATTGATGCTGGAATACAATTGCTTACTGGACTTGCTGATGGTTTGATAGAAGCTTTACCTATTTTAATTGATAAATTACCAGAAATAATAGATAAATTAGTTATAGCTATAACCGATAACTTACCAAAGTTGATAGAAGTAGGAATTACTCTTATTGTTAAATTATCAGAGGGGTTAATAAAAGCCATTCCACAATTGATTTCTAAAATACCACAAATAATTGGATCTATAATTAATGGATTTGTTAATTATTATTCAAGAATGGGTGAAATAGGTAAGAATTTAGTATCTGGAATTTGGAATGGTATAAGTAATTCTTTTACTTGGATTAAAAATAAATTAAAAGAATGGATTGGCAATGTTACTTCTTTTATAAAGAAAATGTTTGGTATTCATTCTCCATCAACAGTTTTTAGAGATGAAATAGGTACTAATTTGGCATTAGGAATTGGTGAAGGATTTACAAATCAAATGGATTCTGTAAAAAATGATATGGCAAAGGCATTACCAACAAACTTCGATGTTACAACAAATAGTAATTTTAAAAGCCCTATTTTAAAACAAAATTCTGCTTTTGATAGTGATGACGAAATAGAAAGTTCAAACTTTAATCCAACAATCAATATAAACAGTTATTCAAAATACTTATCACCTGCAGAAGCTGCTAGAGAAAGTCGACACGAAATGCAAAAAATGATATTAAAGTGGAAGAAAGCAGGTGTAGTATGAAAAGATGGTTAGTTTATGAAAATTCAAATGGTGAAAGCATAACTTTAGAACATAAATTTCCTTTTTTTATGACAGATTATGAAGGTATTCATGAGAAAATTTCTGATTTATCTAGTATAGCCTCTGCATTTTCTGTTGGAGAATTTTATATAGGAAGAAATGTACCTAAAAGAAATATTGTTATCAATGGTTATATAAAAGATAATTATTATGAAAATCGACAAACATTATATAGAATTTTTAACGATAATGAAGGAACATTATATTATTATGAAGATGATCATTCTGCTAAGATAAAATGTAGGTCAGCAAAAGTAGAATTTATTAAAAAGAGTCCGATTATGTATTTTACGATTTCCTTAATGTGTTTTAATCCATTTTTTGAAGATGAAGTTGAAAGTAAAAGTACGATATCACAATATACAGGAGGAATTGAATTTCCATTTGAAATTGTGAATGATGAAATAGAGTTTGAAACTAAGAATGAAGAAGCTTCAGTAGAAATATATAATCCTACTAATATTCAATCTGGATTAAGAATAATATTCAATTTTAGAGGAGAAGTAAGTAAGCCAACCATTAAAAATATAGATACACAAGAGGCGTTAACTATTGATATGGATTTTCAATATGGAGACAAAGTAGAGATAACTACTCATATTAATAATAAAAATATAATTCTAACTAAAAATGGGAAAGAGACTAATATAAATAATTATTTATTATTCGGAACTAAATTCTTGCAATTAAATG
>CANPWX010000048.1 GCA_947585065.1 uncultured Bacilli bacterium
TTCTAATTGATATTGCATTTAATTTTCCCCCTTTATAAAAAGTGTTTTTATTAGGATATCCTCCAGTACTCGTAAATTTTTTAAATCCTCTTGTAGGGTACACCATTTTTTATTTTTATGCATCAGCATTGACGAACAAAAATCCGCAAAGAATTTCTCAGAATCATCTGTATATTCTTTTATTTTTAAGTTACCAGATATAATTTTAAGTGAATTTCGGGATAAAATAACTGTTGCATCTTTTGTATAAAAATATATAGAGCTTTCGCATAACTCCGGAAAGCACTTTGCTGCGAAATTAAACGAAATATTTAGAGGGATACTTTCGTTTATTAACAACGAAACATTCCCCGCCATATCTTTACCTTGATGTTGAAGTATAACTGAATTTAAAATATCTAACTTGGGAAAATCCAGCAGAACATTTAAGCAATCAATATAGTGAGAAGCGACATTAAAAAACAAAGCATCCGTTTGGGTTAATGTATTAAAAATATTTGTAGAAATATTACAGTGAATACTTTGAATGGTTGAATGCTGAGATAAGAATTTTTTTGCTTCTATATAAAGATTACTACCTCTATGATTGTAGGCAATAAAAGCTGGCGTTTTATATTGTTTAGACAGCTTGGATAAAACTTCAGTGTCTTGATAAGAAATAGTTGATGGTTTTTCAATCAAAAGGGGTATATGTGCTTTTATCATCTCTTGAGCATACTTAAAATGCGTCTTGTCAGATGAAGAGACAATTGCTATATCGGGTTTTTCTTCAATCAAGTGTTGTAATGTAGTACATAAAATCACATTTTGGGGTTTATCTTTTGAAGATAGGTGCTCAGAATATATATACACATCTAATTTATCTTCTAAAGATTTTTTTAAGAAATACTCTCCCCTTCTGCCAAAACCGATAATACCTATTTTCATCAACTTAAGAAATCCTTGTACACCTTTTTATGTAATTTATCCAACTCATCGGCTGTTAATTGTTTATTTCCACAAGCCTGCTTATTTACAAAACTTTCTTTTTCGAACCAAAGCATATCATCATTTTGAATAAATAAACCATACTTTTTCGGATCATCCCCATATGGTGTTCCCGGTAATGGGATTAGGGAGTTTATTGACGTCATGTCAGCATTTAAGAGCTTTGCGTAATTCACAGTTTCATTTATTTTTTCAGGGTCATCATTTGGTAGGCCAATTAAAAAAGATGCGTGCATTTTTATTCCTATATCATCTAGTATCTTTTTTAACTTAAAACCATAATCTTGAGTAATTCCCTTATGAACATCGGATAATATTTTATCGCTTGCAGATTCTAAACCAACAAAGACCCGGTAACAACCCGCCTTTTTCATTAATTTCAACAAATCAATTCCGTCTTCTTCGTCTATAATATCCGCTCGAATATTACAAGCCCATTCTATCGGATTTTCTGCTTTCACAATTCCTTTACAAACTTTTTTTGCGAAAGACACATCCCTCACAAAGTCTAAATCTGTAAAGAAAATTGATTTAAAACCAAGTCTTTTGCAATTTCTCATATCCTCAACAATCAATGGAATGCTCTTGGTAACAGTATATTTATGATATCGACTTCGTTGACAAAACAAACATCTATGGGCACAGCCACGACTACATTCAGCCGTTGTTTCTGTGTCTTTTTGCAAATATTTTTCTACTGGGAAAATTGTTCTATCCAATTGACCAAGTTGATCTAGAGAATCCAAATGGTCATACCATAACTTATTTTGAAGTTGCTCCTGAATATTTGTTTTGGTCAATACTCCCTTAATATTTTCAATGTTTTCCCCTCTTTTGAGCCCCATACACAAGGAAAAAGCGGCTCTTTCCGGAGTAAAACGAATTAAGGAATCTATAAACGAATATTCTATGGTCCGTTCAGGTCGAAAAGTTGCCTGTTCTCCAATTGCACAAATGTGAATACCCGGATTTTTCTCTTTGATGTTTTTCAATAAAGATAAAGCAGACGGCAAACATCTAGTTCCATCAAAAAGCACTCTCGAAAAACAAGTGATTATAATATCAGGAGAAAAAGACAAAATTCTGTTTAAACCACAATCTTCGTCCCCTTCTAGAGCAATATCATATCCTTTAACTTCTATTCCTTCCTTTTTCAGTGAGGATCCTATATAAATAAGATCCAATGGCATATGAGTAATCGCATTTTGATAAGGAACGGGTCCATTTAAGAGTGCAACTTTCATTTTACTTCCTAATCTGTATAATATTCAATTTTTCCGATTCACAAATAAAATCCTCCAAATCCTTAGTTAAGACTTCTTCGGGTATATCATATCGCTCCAAAAGGATGCCTAATATATCCTTTACGGATTTTTCTCCATCGACCAAATTTAATATTTCCGTTGCTTCAGCACTAAACTCATGCAGAATATCAGTATCAGAGTTAAAAGCCTTTCCTGAGATGTTTTCACTTTTTACATTTAATCTAAAAGCGATTTCTGGATTTAATTCATAGATTTTATTTAACATAACATTCCTTTCTATTTAATTAGACAACGTGAATCTTTATTTTTATACATAAAAGCAGCACATCCACCATGGCAGCTTGAATATAGCCCACAAGTTTGACATGATGTCCATAATTGCTCTAACTTTTTTCTGAATGAAATTGCCTCCTTGGCGATATCACATAAATCCTCTTTGTAAATATTTCCAAGGCTCTTTTCTAAAAAGTTACAAGGGAAAACTTCCCCATTTGAATGGATAGACAAATAGTCTTTTCCTGCAGAACAGATATCTTGCGGTGTATCAATCCCTCTTTGCCTTAACTTTGCAGAAAATAAAGGATCGTGGATAGATATAGAACAAGTTTTCCCTCTAGCATAATCAAGTAACTCTATGTATTTTTCCAAAAGATACAAGTAATCATCTCCCTTTATATAAGCAGATTGTGTATGATAAGGTAAAAACCTTAATTCCGGTACATTCCAAGATAAAGCGAGATCATACATTTGAATCAATTCATCTGCAGTCCACGAACTTAAAACAGAATTTAAAGCTATTTGAGTGTTTGTATACTCTTTAAGAAATTCAACGCCTCGTTTTAAACCATCAAATGCCTTAGGATTGTTTCTGTTTTCTGAATGTTTCTGCGGATTCGCACTATCTAAACTAAGTATTACTTTTTTTATGTCGCAGTCGTTGATTTTTGTACAAATATCTTTTGTTATCAACAGACCATTTGTTAGAATATTTTGAATGAAACCAAGCTGAGAAGCAGCTTGTAAAATTTGCTCCCAGTTTTTGTGTAGAAAAACCTCTCCGTGCGTGTAAATTATTTTCAAAACATCCTCGGAAGAAAATTCTTCTAATAGGCGAAGAACTCTTTCCAAGGGCATATCTATATTTTTTTGCTCGGGGGTTAAATAACAATGTCTACAATTAAAATTACACTTTGATGTAATTCCTAAATAAACAACATTCGTCATTCAACCACCCCATAGCTAATCTTAGCAAGCCAATTTTAAGCTTCTAGAACGTACAACTGGTTTACTCCAAGATTTTGATTTCTTCTTTGTCATTGTTTTGACTGCAGAAGCGGCTTTGATTGTTTTTTTCATGATTAGATCCTTTCATTTTAATTAACCACATTAAAATTTTATCACATTTTTACTATAAATGCAATATTTTTTTTATATTTATGTACTTTGATAGAAATTTTGATTGATGTGGATGTGGTAAAGTCCCCAAAAATCGGATAATTTCAGCCTTATTATAAGGGGTAATTAAAATTCCAAGTTGCTCTTTAAATAGTTTTTTTTGATTATTTGTTAATAAATTTTCTGAATTTAAAATTTCAAAATTTAAGTGTTTAATAAAAAAGAACGATTCCGAAGCCACAGTACTGTTAGACACTATTTTATCCCAAAAATTCAAATCTCGTTGTTTAAAATAAAACACTTGATTATTTTCTATTTTTTTCAATTTTTTCTGCGTTAAATATGCTTCTATTTTTTCTAATTTTTGTACAACATCTTTGGATAAAAAATGAAAATTTTCTTTTGGAAAAGTGGGACTTTCTTTTCTACAAACATAAACATAAGGAGTTATTCCTAACGCTAAAGCTATCGAAAGCCTGTGAGAACCATCAATTAAGTTGTAATTTAAATCCACAGGGATGGGGTGCATTTTATCAAACCCTTTTTTTTGTATAGAATCAATTAATGTATCAAATTTTTCTATAGAATTATCCAATCTATATTTCTCTTGAATTTTGATGTAAATATCTCTCCAAAAAGAGAGCGTCGCAGATTTTTTTAAGAAAGCATTTGCATAAGCGTACTCTAAAAATATATGATAATTAGTCGCGGAAACTAATTTTTCTGCGCTACATAAATGGGATTGTACGATACTATCCCATTCTTCAGAAAAAAACAAATCAAGTAATTTCTTTTTATTCTCTTGCATAATTTTCCATTTTTTATTACAATAATACCATTGTACTTCAAAGGAGATAATAATGCAAATATTTTTTATAAGACATGCTCAAGATGATGATAACTACATTGGCGGCTGGTCAAGTATAGATATGACAGAAGAAGGCAAAGAACAAGCCAATATATTGTCTAATTATTTTTTTGAAAACAAAAAAGAATTAAAAATTACTCGAATTATCTCCAGTGATTTAAAAAGGGCGTTAAGTACGATAGCACCAACAGCTCAAAAATTAAATCTACCTATCATTCAAGATGCTTCATGGCGTGGTTTAAACAATGGAAAGATTGGAGGTTTATTAAGTTCAGAGGCAAAGATAAAATATCCAAAAACATTTTTATATGACTTAGATATGGATGAACACTATCCAGATGGTGAAAGTCCTCGAGAATTTTACGAGAGAGTTAAAAAAGCATTCCATGATATTTTATCTGGATATGATATAAAAGAAAACATTATAGTCCTCACTCACGGAAGCAATATTAACGTTCTTTATTCTATTTTAAAGGGTGAAGAGTGGGACAACAAGAAAAAAACAAAATCAATTTTAGCTACTTCAATCGTGGAGGTTGAGTTTTTGAATAATCGCACCAAATTAAAAAGGACTTTTTTTGTAGATTAAGTTATGAGTGAACTTGTAGATTTATATAGCGAAAAAAAAGAAAAAACAGGAAAAGTTATATCGAAAGACGCTCCTTTTCCCCCTAATATGTTTTATTTAACTGCACATATTTGGATATATAAGGATGGATATTGGTTAATCCAAAAAAGAGCACTTTCTAAAAAAGCAAACCCTGGAATTTGGTCTGTTACTGGTGGCACTGTGAAGGCAGGAGAAAACAGTCTAGAAGGAGCTGCTCGAGAATTAAAAGAAGAATTAAATATTGAAGTACCAACAGAACAATTAAGGTATATAGGAACATATTTGCAAAAGTATGCTTTTGTTGATGTGTATTTCTTAGAATTTCACAAAAATCTAAAAAATATTTCATTCGACAGACAAGAAGTTACGGAAGTTGAATGGGCTACATTCTCGGAAATTCTTGAGAAGAATTCAATGCATACTTTTGCAGATTGTGTTATGCCCGGTTTATCAATGACAATCAAAAATCTGAATGAAAATAATAACGAAAGAAACTAGATAATTTTATTTTTATATCTATCTTTATTTCCTAAGTTATAAGGTTTTAATTTCTTTTCAATTGATTGTTTCTGCTTTTTGAACAACTTTTTCAAGGATTGGGAATTTCGTTAGCTCGCGCATAAGTCATCATAAACCACGTTGTTTCTATCAATTTGACGTATCGTTTCGGGTGTATCATGCTCATAATCGGCGTAAATTGGCTCGTAAATTAAGCAAAAATGACTGTTTCAAACTCGCGTGATTTTTTTAATCCAATAATTTTTCATTCAATCGTTTTTGGCGTTCTACCCAACCATCTTGCATAGAAAGCCCAAGTTTTGTCTCTTCTTTATTACTCATCAACTCATCCACTTCAATAAAGGTAGCATTGAACAACATATTTACCAAAATCTTAGAAACCGTCGTTTTTCCGGAATTCATCGGTCCGTTAATATTCAGTATCAGCATTAAAACTCTTATTTTATAATATCTGTATTTAGCCAATAGCGAAGCATTTTAACACCTTTTCGTTCTTGTGGAGTGTCTATTCTACCTCCGAATTTATTCATTGCTTTTTCTATCATATGCTTGGATATTTCGTTATCCTCTTCACAAATCAAAAGTACTTCTTTAATATTTTTTTTATCTGCTTCGATTAACATCAAGCGAAGAGCTTCTGTTGCAATTCCTTGTTTGCGATACGCAGGAATAATCATATATCCAATATGTCCAACATATTTTTCCAGAAAATCTGTCAATTCATGACGCAAACCGATACGACCAACAAAAACATCATCTTTCATAATCCATAAATCTGTAGAAGGAACAAAACCTTCCGGAAGATTGATGCCATTCATTGTGTCAATTAAAGGTTTGACAATATAATTTTCAAAATTTGTTTCCAATTCATGTAAATCATAATCAGCAAATTGTCGTACGGACGGAGATACAAAACCTTCCATTTTTTTGACATCTTTTACTGCATTAATAAATGTTTCTTTATATTCGACAGATGGTATTACTAATTTTATCATTTTAATATTCCTTTTCTTTTTGTTGATTGAACCTTTTCATATTTATAAAAAAGTTTTCGAATTTTGTCAAATCATGAATTGTAACATATTCATTTGCCTTATGAGCGGTTAAAATATCACCAGGTCCACAAATTACAGTATCAATTCCCATTTTTTGGAAATAGCCAGCTTCACTTCCATATGTAACGGTCTCGGTTTGTTCTTCGTTAGATGCGAACCATCCGGTTTTGTCCGCTTCATCAATAGCAGTTTATTATCCTTTGTAATTAAGATTGCTCTAGCAGATCTACGCATTATTTCCTCCAGTTAATAATTTTTTATTTTAATTGCTTGTTCTATATCTTTAGGTTCTTCAAATTGTTTTTTAAGTTCATCAAAATGCTTTAAGTTATAATCAGCAATTGTACCTTTACGACTTGTGATCCTTTGTTTTAATATATCATCTGGAGCATAAATATAATGAATGACCGATGAAAATCCAAACCCGTTTGCTTGTTTAATCGCATCTTGCCTGCTTTCTTTTGTCCAAAAACCCATATCAAAAACTACAGATTTTCCTTGTTTAGCATATTTTGCTGCTTTTCCCCAAAGATAATCTATTGTCTTTGAAAAACATTCATTCCAATTTTGCTCATATTCTTCTTTTGAAAACAGCTTTATACACCATTCATCTGGATTTAGATGAATGGCCCCCGTTTCATTGGATAGTTTTTTAGAATAAGTT
This sequence comes from uncultured Bacilli bacterium, assembly GCA_947585065.1. Taxonomy (GTDB): domain Bacteria; phylum Bacillota_I; class Bacilli_A; order RF39; family UBA660; genus Ventrenecus. Next base: position 7,364 of record CANPWX010000048.1, read on the forward strand.
GTTTTTCCAGCCCCTAAAAATCCACAAATAAGGTAACACACGGGAACTGTCATTTATGAATCTCCCATTGTTTTACAATTTCTTTTAAAAATGCATCCAATTTGGGATCATCTTTTGTTGTCCAATCATAGACCACATGTTCCGAACTTAAAGTAATTTTTGGTTTGCTTTGCAATTCAACTTTATAATTTAGTTGCAAGTATCTTTCGGTTTTATCTTCGTTCATAAACTCCTCGGAAATACCAATCAGTTCCTTTTTGTTATGTGTGATATCAATACCGATTTCTTCTTTTATTTCACGAATTAAAGCAT
>CANPWX010000049.1 GCA_947585065.1 uncultured Bacilli bacterium
GTTTATCTTCTGGATCTTCTACTAATCCTTTTTGACGATAGAACAAAGCCATCATTTCATCAAATGCTTCTAAAGATTTTTTTAGAGTTGTAACTTGTCCTTCTAAATCTTTGCTTGCATTTGTTAACGCATCTAAGCAAGCTGTTGCTGCAACAGAAAATAATCCATCTTCTGTACCGATTTCTGTAATATTTGCTACAGCTAATCTTTCATTTAAAGTATTTGTAGAACGGAATTCTGCTACATATTCTGTTAATTCTTCTATATATTTTTTTATTTTTTCATTTTTTTCTGTTTCATCCGTAATGCCGCGAATATCTAATGTTGGAATTTTTATTCCACCACTTACTCTTACTTTTACTTCTACATTTGAAGCATTTGAATAAGGATATCTCACATAGATTGAACCTCCATGTTCTGCATCTAGGGATTTCGTTAAATGTGGAATGGTAATTACATTTCTTCCTTCTTTTAAATCAATTGTAGTAGACCATGCACTCCATTCAGCATAATTTTGTGTCACTACTAAGTCTGGAAGATATCCCTCTTTTGATGTTCCAACATAAACTATAATTTCTTCGCCACCTTTTACAGATATTCCTAATGGTTGCAAATCACTAATATTATAGGCATATCCAATGTGTGTATCTTTATTATAGAACATATTTGTATCTACCGAAATGGCATCTTTAGCCGCAGTATCATTTAGTATTTGTCTTGCATAATTTAGTTCTTCTAATATTAGTTCTTTATTTGGATGATATACTTTATTTACTGGATCCATAGTATTTGTTCTTTTTTCTAAATTAGCAATTTCTTCTTCTGTTACCCAACTTTGTAATTCTACATGAAGACTATCTTTAAATAATTCATTTACATCATCTTCTAAAGAATCATATTCATAGAAATACATTTCACGAATGGAAATATTTAAATCACCAGCTGAATAGTTTGCTAAATTTACTTCTAGTTTATTTGTGGTTACTTTATCAAATGTTACTCGATAATATATTTGTCCATTTGGTGCAATAAGTCTTGATACATCTGCATTTGTTTCTTTTAAGAACCCATCTGCATCTTCGTACCAAACTCTTGCATAAAATATGCTAGCAGTATCATCATATGGCACTATATCTAAATAGTTCATTGTATAAGTATCATCAAAAGTAATTGTTGGACCACCGTGTCCTAAGTTATATCCACCTACATCCCAAGTATTTACTGACCAATAAGTACTTAAATCATGATCTGCTACTGCTTCATTGGAAGCATTATTTGAATTATTTTTATATTGAATTTCTTTAATGTGTTCTGTTAATACTCCATCTCCTAAGGAATGGTTTAAGTGTCTGTATGGACTGATATCAGGGAATGTATTTGTTTTGACAATTCCTACAACAGTTTGAGATTTTGGACCTTCTCCAAGTTCATTTACGCCTGTAATATATACTTCGTATTCTTTTCCTTCTGTTAAATTTCTTAAAGAATAGCTTGTACTTGTTAATCCAGAAATTTTAATAAACTCGCCAATTTCTTTTTCTCTATAATATAGATTATAACTTTGCGTATCACTCATTTTTTTAAATTTTATATTAAATCCACTACTCGCAGCATCCATTGTAACTCCTTCTACTGCTGGTGGAATTCTATCTGGTGTAGGAATAAATGCTACTTCATCGCTTGGAGCACTTCTCCATGTTCCATTAATTGCTTGAACGGATACACTATATTCTGTATAGTTTTTTAATTCTGCAAAATCTAATGTAGTATCTACAGTAGTATATTTAGCTTCTAAAGAAGATAACCCATTTATAATTTTATTTAATGTAATTTCATAGCCAGTTACATTTTGTAAATTATCCCATGTTACTGTTGCTTTTTCACTTGATGTTGACACACGAACATTCTTTGGAGATTCTGGCGTACTATCTGGTACTTCTTCATAGACATTATTTAAAAATTCTACTTTGGAAATATCCGCTAGAGTGTGACTTGATGTTTTTGTAATACGTATTGTAACTTTTTTTACAGCAATTTGTTTACCTAAATCGATAACAATTTGATTATCGCTTGCTTTATCAGTAAAATAACTTGCATCTTTACGATATTGAAATGCGTGAGATATTGTGTGTAGTGTACCATTTTCGTCTTCTACTTCAATTTCCATTTCTTCCGGAGTATTTTCTTCAGTTACATCCAAACGAATTTCTTCCATGTTTGTTGTTTCTTTTAATTCCATAGCAAGTACTGCAGGATTTTCTTTGGAAATTTCTCCTTCTTTTGGACTTACTTGAACAGTAGAATTTCCTGTAATTAAATCTTCTATTTTTCCTTCTAAATGTGTTGTTTCTTCGCTAAGAGAAATGTCTTCTTTTGTTAATATGGCTGTTGTATCAGCAATTTTTATTTCAGATTTTTTCCCATAAATAACATGAGATATCATTGTTAAATCTGTGATATTGATTTTTCCATCACGATTTAAATCATATTCTTTTTTATAATCTCCAGGCTCTAATAAATAAGTAGATATTGTATCTAAGTCTTTCTCATCTACAATATTATCCTTATTTACATCACCGACTGTAAATCCTCCTTGGGCATTTGTTAATGAAATACGTTTGGAATATTTATCAATTGTAAAGTCTATTGCACGACTAATATAACCTTCTCCTTTTAGTTCTACTGTGTAATCTCCTTGAACTAAATCATAGAATGTAATTGCATAATAATGAACGTCTTCCCCATCTGTTCCATTAATTACATTTCCATATTCATTTGATTTTCGAAAACTTACTGTACCAATATGATTATCCATTGTATAAGAACGAGTTGTCATAGTTGTTATTCCATTTAAATCTAGTGTGGTACTTTCATTTTCTTTCCATAATGTAATTTGAATATTTGAGTTTTCCATGTTTTTCATAGGAAGAGAAAACTCTAAATCCAATTCTAAATTACCTGTTGGAGTATCTGTGTTAATAACTGAAATTCCATTTAAGATATTTACACTTTTGGCATACACGGAAACAGGTAAAAAATAATTTAAAATTTGTCCAATTAATAATAAATAAACCATTATTTTTTTCATAATCTCTCACTCCTTTTTTTGTAAAATTATCATATCATAATATTATATGATTGACAAGTAGATTGACACATTAAATAGTGAATTATTTTCTTTATTTGACACTTTTTTTGCTTCTCATTTTTTTGTGAATAAGTACCTTTACAATACCTGTAAACTCTTCATTTTTTCCTTTGTGTTTTGTATTTGCATTTTCCCTTTTTTTATGATAGTATATACATCGTTAAAAAGGGATGATACCTATGAAACTTAAAGAATTAACAATTGATGAGTTTACAGAATTTGTAAATAACAGTCCTCTAGCAACACATTATCAAACAATCAATTATGCCCTTTTAATGGGTGAAAATGGATATGATTATGATTTAATTGGATTTGTTAATGAATATGATCAAATAAAAGCTGCTTCTTTGATACTCATTAAATCTATTTCTTTTCAAACAAAATATGGATATGCTCCTAAAGGATTTATTTTAGATTATTTCAATCAAAGTTTATTAAAAGAATTTGTCAGTGCATTAAAAGATTTTTATAAAAAGAAACATGTTGTTTTTATTAAAATCAATCCAGAGATAGCCATTAGTGAAATAGATACTACTAATTTTGTTAAAACCTATAATTGGAATTATGATATCAAAGATATTTTAGAAGATAATGGTTTTATTAAATTAAAAGATAATCTTTATTTTGAATCTTTACTTCCTCGTTTTAATGCAGTAGTTCCTTTAAAAAATTATGATATTAAAAATGTTTCTAAAAATACTCGTAATAAAATTAATCGAGCGACTTTAAAAGGTCTTCATTTAGAAAAATCTGAAAAATCAGGAATAGATATTTTACAAAATTTTATTGAGAAAAAAAGAGTAACAAAAGATTTCTATTATAAAGATTACTATAATGTTTTTGAACGGAATAATATGATTGATTTATTTCTTGTTAGTATTCATCCAGAAGAATATTTGCTCAATTCCAGAAAGCTTTACGAATTAGAATTAGAAAGAAATAATCTTTATAACGAACTCTTAGAAAAAGTTAACTCAGCGAGACATATTAATTTAAAAATGGACAGTGATCGAAAACTACTTTCTTATAAACAAGATGTAGAACGAGCAACTGAACTTAACAAAAGAAATGAAAAAATTTACGTTGCAGGAGCATTAGTTATTCACATTCAAAATCGAATATATTTTTTAATGAGTGGATATGATACTCGTTATAAATCTTTTGATGCCAATTATTTTTTACATCATGAAATATTAGAATATTATAAAGAAAATTATGATTTTGCAGATTTGAATGGAATTACTGGTGACTTTTCTTTACAAAACCCTTATAATGGTTTAAATAAGTTTAAATTAGGATTCCGTCCAAAAATTTATGAATACATTGGTGAGTATGATTTACCTATTCAGTTAAAAAAATATCAAAAATTAAGAAATAAGGGTGTTCTTGCTAAAGTATTTAATAAGACGGATCTAAAAGGAAAGGGTAAAAAATCATGATTAAACAAAAGAAAAATGGGGAGTTAATTGTTATCTCTGGTACTACTTGTGCTGGAAAAGGGACTATTGTGAAAGAGCTTTTAAAAAGAAATGAAAATTTGAGTTTATCTATTTCTTATACTTCACGTGATAAAAGAGAAAATGAAACAGATGGAGTGGATTATTTCTTTGTTTCTCCAGAAGAATTTGAAAGAAAAATTGCGAATAATGAATTTTTGGAGTATGCAAAAGTACAGTATGGAAAATATTATGGAACACCAAAAAAAGAAGTAAAAGAATTATTAAATCAAGGAAAAGATGTTCTATTAGAAATTGATGTACAGGGTGCTAAACAAATAAAAGAATTATTTCCGGAAACAGTATTAATCTTTATTTTAGCTCCAAGTATGGAAGAAGTAAAAAGAAGAATTAAAGAACGTGGAATGGAAAATAACGAACAAATTATTAAACGTTTTCAAGTTGCCTATCAAGAAATTAATGAAATTAATAAATATAATTATGTTGTAGTAAACGATGTATTAGAAGATGCAGTTAAAAAAATTGAGGCTATTTTAATTAGTGAAAAATGTCGGGTAGATCGTATAGAAGAGATAGCCGTAGAAAATCAAGAAGAAATTATTCATGAATTTTTAATGGAAAAAGATTTTGATAATACACCTTTTGACATTAAATAAAAGATTATTGGGTATTCAACTTGTCAATAATCTTTTTTTGTTAAAAAAATTATTAAATTCAACATATTTTCTAAAATTCTTTTTTGTAAAATATTTTCTCTGATATTTTATAAGATATATAAACCATTATAACCATTAAGATTATTAAAATGATTACGATATAATTTTCTAAAAAAGATAATGATTTTACAATAAAAGATAAGTTTATATATTTAGAAAGAACACCACCTATCATTACTAGACCAAACACAATTAAAAAGATTCCAATTCTTGCCTTTTCTACACCAAATTTATAAATCGTTGGATACATAAAAGTTAAAACTAATAATGTTCCAAATATTGTTCCTAGCATAGTTATTACTATTTGTTCATAGTTAATCGTTTTAGTGTTTATATAAGAAATTATAAAAGATAGAAGAGTCGTAATTATTGCAGTAATAAGAACCATTAAAATTGTTGCTATATATTTTGCTTTTACACTATTTTTTCTTCCATCTGGTAACGATATAGCATAAGCATCCCATTTATTATAGTTATCATAACTAAATGTGGATATCATTATCATCACGCTCATAAAAGGTAATAGGAAGGATATATCCATCTCGCCCATTAAACCCATTACGGCATATACAATAAGTAAAATTCCAATTAATTTTAAATTACTTTTTATCATAGCTAAATCTTTTTTAATAAATCCTATCATTATTCTTCCCCCTTAATCATTAAAACCATCAGATCATCTAAAGTTATTTTATCCATTACGGATATATTGTATTTTGCTTTAAAATCTTTTTTGTTTTCAACTAATACTTCATATTCATATTTTGTTTTCTTATATTTAATATAATCTTTTTTCTCAATACTTTTAAATTCTTTTTCTGTACATTTTACAATCCCATAATTATCTAATAATTCATTCGTTGTTTTGGATAAAACAATTTCTCCATGATTGATAAAAGTAATATAATCTGCAATATGTTCTAAATCAGTAGTAATATGACTAGAAAACAAAATAGAGCATTCTTCTTTTTCTAATACATTTTGAAATATTTGTATGACTTCAGCCCGTGCGACTGGATCAAGTCCTGATGTTGGTTCATCTAGTATTAAAAGTTTCGGATGATGAGCTAATGCGGTTATTATTTCTAATTTTTTTCTCATTCCTTTTGAAAATGTTTTAATTTGTTTATTTGGAAGTAATGAAAATTCTTTTAAATAATCATAAAATATTAAGGTATCCCAATTTCTATAAATACTTTTCATAGAATCATTGATGTCTTTAGGTGTTAGAATCTCTGGAAAAAACATATCATCTAGGACAACTCCAATATCTTCTTTTATTTTGTTATCATACTTTTGATTATCTAATCCAAATATTTTTATTTCTCCCCTATCATATTTAATGATGTCCAATATTGCTTTTATTGTTGTTGTTTTTCCAGCTCCATTTTCTCCAATGAAACCCATAATCATACCTTTAGGTAAAGTAAATGATATATTTTTAAGTTCAAAGTTATCATATTTTTTACATAGATTTTTAATTTCTAACACATTTTCCATTTTATTTTTCCTCCTCATATAATATATTTAACATTTCTTTTAGTGTTTTCTTATCTATATTATTCATTTTAGCTATAGCAACTGCTTTATCTAATAGTTCTTCTATCTTACTCAATTGTTCTTCTAAAGCGATTTCTTTATTTATTTTGGCAATATAAAATCCTTTCGATGGAACATTTTTCACATAACCTTCTTTTACTAGTTCTTCATAAGCATTTTTAGTAGTTATTACACTGCACCGAAGATCTTTAGCTAAAGTTCTTATGGACGGTAATAATTCATTTTCTTTGAGTTCGTTAGAAACTATTTTCGATTTTATTTGTTCTTTTATTTGTTCATAGATAGGTATATTACTGGAATTACTGATGATTATATTCATACTTTCCTATTTTCCTTTACTAAAATTATATTGTATATATACAGTATATACAGTTTATGATAAAAAGTCAATATGTTTATATAAAAAATAAAAGATTATCTTTTATTTAGATAATCTTTCAATCAATCGCTATATGTTATTTTTCAGAACCGATATTTCCTTTTGTTAAAAATCTAGCATGATATTTTTCTACAACTTTATCAAATGCTTCTTGTAAGTCAATGTGCAAATCATTTGCAAGACAAACAAAAGAGAATAGCACATCTCCCATTTCTAACTGTAAGTTATCTGTTTTTACAAATTCCTTTTTACCATAATTATTACCTTTTAGCAATTCTTTTCCTAATTCTCCCACCTCGGAAATGAAGTCTATAAATTTTATTTCTGTGGAACTTTCTAAATTGTATTTTTTTATCATTTCATT
>CANPWX010000050.1 GCA_947585065.1 uncultured Bacilli bacterium
CAGGAAGAACTCTTTAAAAAAGTAATAGAGAAATATTATAATGGAAAAATGGATCAATATACTTTAATGCGATTAAAAATAAAAAGTCTTTGAATAGTTCATTGACTTTTATTTTTTGATACTTACCTATGCTAAATAACATACTAAAAATCCAAGTTTATTTTCCTACAAGAAAATATAATGCCATTTAAAGTGTTATATTTTCCATATTAACGATTTCTACTAATACTTAATATGATACCAATACTTGCCATACTGACTAGTAAACTACTGCCACCATAAGAAAAGAAGGGTAATGTCACACCAGTAACGGGAATAAGTCCAATAACAACGCACAAATTTAAAGTGGCTTGTATTAGAATTCCAATGGATAAACCAAAAGCTAAAAATTTTGAAAATAAATCACTACATTTTAAAGCGATTTTTAAAGAACGATAGAATAGAAAAAAGAAAAAACTAATCACAATTAATACTCCAAGAAAACCAAACTCCTCACTAATAATGGAAAAAATAAAATCTGTCTGAGGTTCAGGAAGATAAAAATGTTTTTGATGAGAATTTAAAAAACCTTGTCCTAATAATCCACCAGGACCAATAGCATATAAACTTTGAATAATTTGGAAACCACTTCCTAAAGGATCACTCCAAGGATTTAAAAACGAAACAATTCTTGCCATTCGATAAGGTGCGACTAAAATGAGCCCAATAATACCAAGAATACCTAAAAGGCCTAATTTGACAAAAAAAGAAACTTTAACTCCACTGATAAATATTAAACTAATCAATGTAAGAATAATCACCATCGCAGTTCCAAAATCTGGTTCTAATAAAATAAGAACAAAAAATAAACCAATGATCCCTAATAAAGGAAGAACTCCTTTTCGAATGCTTCTTAACTCTTTTTGATTTTGACTTAAATATTTAGAAACAAACACAATTAATCCAATTTTTGCAAATTCCGACGGTTGAATTCCGAATCCTCCAATTCCAAACCAACTACGAGAACCATTACGAACTGTCCCAATACCAGGTATTAAAACAAGAATTAATAAAGTAAGACAACAAAACAAAATAGAATTCGCGTGTTTTTTCCAAAAAGAAACATCAATTTTGCTGACTAAAAGGCATAGAATAATTCCAATTCCAAAAAAGACACTTTGACTTTTAAAAAAATGAAGAGCATCGTGAAACTTATATTCAGCCCAAATACTACTAGCAGAGTAAATCATAACAATTCCGAATAGCCCAATACACAAAACGGAAATCCATAAAGGAATATCAAATGATTTCTTCATAGAGTCACCTTTTCTTCTAAATTATATGTCAAATAAAGCAGAAAAGAAGTTTCTTTACATCGAAAAATAAAGTTCTTAAGAAAAATAAAGAAAAATATAGTATAATAAAGGAAATAAAGGTGATAGGTATGAAAGTTGTAGTTACTGCAGGAGGAACAATGGGCCATATAAATCCTGCACTTGCTATTATAGAAGAATTAAAAAAAGAAGATCCATTTTTAGAAGTACTATATATTGGTACTCATAATCGAATGGAAAAAGAGGTAATTCCTCAAAAAAAAATCCCGTATGAAGAATTAAAAATATACGGATTTAGTAAAGATATTATTTTAGATTTAAAAAATGTATTTTATATTCAATCTGCCATTCAAAAAAGCAAAAAAATATTGAAAGAATTTGCCCCTGATATTGTTATTGGAGTAGGTGGATATGTCACTTATCCTGTATTAAAAGCTGCACATGATTTACAGATAAAAACACTCATCCATGAACAAAACAGTATTCCTGGTAAAAGTAATAAAATGATTAGTAAATATGCAGATGTAATTGCTGTAACTTTTGAAGAAAGTAAAAAATATTTAAAAACGAAAGGAAAAGTCGTACGAACAGGTCATCCATGTGGTTCATGGGCAACAAAAATACCCAAAAAAACCAAAAGTAGCCTAGGACTTACAAACGGAAAAAAACTAGTCACTGTGGTAGCAGGATCTCTAGGAAGTGGATCTTTAAATGAAAAAATGGCCTTATTTTTAGAACATGCCCAAAAGGAAAATTATGAAATTTGCTATATTACTGGAAAAGCTCATTATGAAGAGTTTAAAAGAGAACATACATTTCCAGAAAATGTAAAAATTTTTGCTTATATGGAAGAATTACCAGGTTTATTAAAAATCAGTGATGTAGTAATTTCACGTGCCGGAGCAGGATCTTTAAGTGAAATTTTAGCATTAGAAGTTCCATCCATTATTATTCCAAGCCCTAATGTGGCAAATAATCATCAATATTATAATGCCAAAGAACTTTTAGATAAAGGCTGTATCTATTTATTAGAAGAAAAAGATGTGACAGAAGAAAAATTAAAACAAACAATTAATGAAATTTTAACCCATGAAAGCATTCAAAAAAAATTAAAAACGAATTGCCATGAACAAGGGGTTCTTGACAGTGCAAAATTAATTGTTAAAGAAATAAAGGAATTGATAAAATGAAAGAACAAATGAAAGAATATGTATCATTAAAAAATAAGAATACTTATCGAATTGATACATCAACAAGATATTATTATGAACCAGAAAATAAAGAAGATTTACAAGAATTTTTAAAATATGCCAAGACCAAACAACTAGATTATTTTTTATTAGGAAATGGCTCCAATGTGATCTTATCCGATACAATGTATCCAGGTGTCGTAGTAAAATTAAATACTTCTGAATTTCAAAAGATAGAGTACAATGGAAGTGAGGTATGGGCAGGATCAGGAGTCATGATGCCAAAATTAGCTCAAAATATTATAGAACATGGATTAAAAGGACTAGAATGGGCAAGTGGAATACCTGGAACAGTAGGAGGCTCTGTCTTTGGTAATGCAGGTGCATACAATGAAGCAACATTTGATCATTTACTTTCCGTCACATACTTGGATGCTGAAGGAAAAGTACAAACCAAAACAAAAGAAAATTTAACTTATGGATATCGGACAAGTTATTTTAAAGAACATCCAGAAAATATTATATTAGGCGCTACTTTTTTATTTGAAAAAGGGACGAAAGAAGAATCCAAAAAATTAATAGAATCCCGGTTAGAAAGAAGACTTCAAAGCCAACCATTGAATTACCCATCAGCCGGAAGTGTCTTTCGAAATCCAAGCCCAGAACTACCAAGTTGGAAACTAATTGATGAAGTAGGATTAAAAGGCTATCGCATAGGAGATGCAATGGTAAGTGAAAAGCATGCAAATTTTATTATAAATGTAGGTGTAGCCACTGGAAAAGACATTGAAAGTTTGATACAATTAATAAAGGATAAAGTAAAGAAAGAAAAAAATGTAGAACTCGTATTAGAACAAGAAATAAAAAGATGGTGAGAAATGTGACAAAGAAGAAAGTAATCAAAAAAGTAAAATGGAAAGTTTTAGGAAAGATTGGCTTGTCTTTTTTTGTCATATTTTCAATTTTTTTCTATTTATTTCAATTAAAAGTAAAGCATATTGTGATCAAAGGAAATGAGTTTACAAGCGATAACGAAATAATTTTACTAGCTGGATTAAAAGATTATCCCTATTTATTTCGAGAATCTTCTTCAAAAATGAAAAATAAATTATTAGAAAACGAAGCTATTAATTCTGTAAAGATAACAAAAAGTTTAGATGGAGTAATCACTATTACGATAGACGAATCAAGACCAGTTTTATATAATCGTAACACCAATCGTCTGGTATTAGATAATTTAAAAGGTATAAAAAGCAACCAATTGACAGGAGTACCTATTTTAATTAATTATGTTCCAGATAGCTTTTATGAAAAACTAGTCTCGGAATTAAGTAAGATAGACAAAAATGTCTTACAACTAATTAGTGAAATAGAATATTCTCCATGGAAAAGTAATGATATTATAATTGACGACACAAGATTTTTTTTACGTATGAATGATGGCAATACAGTCTATGTAAATTTATATCACATGGATAAATTAAACAATTACATAGAAATATTTGCATCATTAGAAGGAAAATTAGGCATCTTGTATTTAGACTCATCAAGTGATAAAATATCTTTCAGCGAATACAAAAAAGGTGATTAAAATGAATAGCAATGAACAAATGGAACGATTATTGAAAGAGTTAAATCAAGAAGGAAAAATACCAAAGTTATTATTACATACATGCTGTGCACCGTGTTCCACAACTGTGATAGAACGGCTCCTTTCTTTTTTTCATATCACCGTCTTTTATTATAATCCTAATATCGAACCAGAAAGTGAATATAAAAAAAGGAAGGAAGAACAAAAAAGACTATTAAAAGAAATCTCTTCCAAAAATCCCATTACTTTTTTAGATTGTGATTATAACAATTTAGAATTTGAAAACATTGCAAAAGGATATGAGAACTGTTTGGAAGGTGGGGAACGTTGTCATAGATGTTACTTGCTGCGTTTAGAAAAAACAGCCGAAATGGCCAAACAACTAGGATTTGATTATTTTGGCACCAGTTTAACAGTAAGTCCTTATAAAAATGCATTCATCATAAATCAAATAGGAAAAGAATTGCAAGAAAAATATTCTGTGAACTATTTAATAAGTGATTTTAAAAAAAAGGATGGTTACAAAAGAAGCATAGACTTATCTAAAAAATATAATCTCTATCGCCAAAATTTCTGTGGATGTCAATATTCCCAAAAAGAAAAAAAGAATCTAACCTTCATTAAGTAGATTCTTTTTATATTCCTGATAAGCTTTCATTTCCTCTGGATCAATATATTCTTCATAAAAAAATTGTTTCTGTTTAAAAATTTCCTCAATTAATTTTTCAGTAAAATAAGGATTACGGATCAGAATAGGGCCAATAAGATAAGTTCCAAAGAAATTCTTTTTATGGATGCCTTCAACAATAGACTGTGGAATATAACCATATCCATTTTTCACATCAAATAAATGAGGCTCCTTCACATATTTTAAAACACTACTCCGATTTTGAAATCCAATAATTTCTTCTTTACAAAAAGAAGAAGTACAAACTTGTTCACCTACAATTCTATAATCTGTTTCCGAAGATTCATAAGAAAGTAACCCAAGTGTTTCTTTTTCTTCATCACCTAAAGTTCGAAAAGATTTACCAAATAAATCTAAAGCATTCCCAGTAATTAAGAAAAAAGTACCCTTTTGAAAACATTTCTTTAATTCTTCTTTTCTTTTTAGAATATCTTGTCTAGCTAACTCAAAAGCATCTTTATTTCCACTACCTATATACAAAAGATCATAGGAAGATAAATCAGCAGTATCGTCTATTGTAATATTATGAATAATAGCTTTTACTTTATGTTCTTCAAGATGATGCCTTAAAGCGAGTATATTTCCATGTTCACCATACAAGTTCATTAAATCATAATAAAGATGAGCAATTTTAATCGTTTCCATTTTCACAACTCCTTATTAATTGTCGGATAACTGACGTCATATCGAAACAAACCATAGTATAAATATTACCATGAGTCTTTCGTTTTATAATAGGAATGAGATTATGTAAATCATCCACTAAAAGAATTTTATTTTTGGGAATCGAAGCATATTTTAACCTGACATATACATCCCATTTAAAACGACCAATCAATAAAATTTTTTCAATGCTCTCATCCTTTAATAATTCAAATTCCACGTCCCATAACCAAGATAAATCATTATATTTATAACGCCTAGAAACATTATCAAATCCGAGTACTACAACTTTTTTTCCATCTTGATTAATGATATATTTTAAAGATTGATAATAACTTAAGGCATTTTCATTTTTACTTTCTAACATCATAACTGGGCGATCGTCAATAGAAAGAGTATGTCCTCGTTTGCTATCAATAGGATCAATGTTAAGAGCATATTGTATTTTTTGCTCAGAAATTCCCAAAGTATGGCAAAGTGCAAAAGCAGCAACAGAAGCATAGGCTGTAAAAAGAAAATCTTGATTTAAAGAAATCCGTGTTTCATTCACCAATAAATATCGTTCTTTTAAATGAACAGCACTTCCAACATAATCAGGAGTTCCTCTTTTAAAATCACAATTAGGGCAATAATAAGAACCAATCGAACCATAATGATAATAAGAGTAAATAAGTTTTTTGTGACAGTTAGGGCAATAAATATGATCCAAACTAAATTCTTCTTTTTTAGAAGTGGAATCTTTCGTCTTATTAATTCCATAAGTAATAATTTTTCCTGGATAATTAAGAGTAGCTTTCATAAGACCAGGATCATCGGCATTTAATATCAATGTCGTGCTGCCATCTAAAGCCTGAAATATTGCATCATAAATTAAATCAGGAGAACCATTACGAGCTGGTTGATCTCTTGTTATATTAGTAAGTACTAAATGAGTCATTTTATTTTTGCCAAAAGCAAGATGCAAATGTTTTTCATCTAATTCTAATAATAATACATCTCCCTTAAATCTTCCAAAAATAGTACAATGATTTAATATTAAAGTAGTAACTCCGCGAATTCCATTATTTCCACTTGCATTATAAACAACATGAAACCCAGCATCAGTTAAAATATGATATATGAGCTGTGTAGTTGTTCCCTTACCACTAGAACCAGTAACTCCAATCACATATTTTGGATACTTAATTTTTTCTAAAACTTTTTGATTCATATTATAGCTAATAGAACCTGGAAACTGAGTTCCATTTTTCTTAAAAAGTTTACATAAAAATGTTAAAAATTTATTAACTAAGATTTGTACTGCTCGAAACATAATATCACCATAATCTTATTATAACAAATTTTAAAGAATGTTTACGAAAAAGAAGAAAAAAGTGTCAAGTTCATATCAAAAAAAACAAAAATATGCTAAAATGTTTAAAGAGAGGGTAGTTATGAAAGAAGAAATAACACATTATTTACAAAATCTAAAATCCGTAAGAGCATTAAGTAATAATACCATTATGGCCTATCAAAATGATTTATTAAGGTTTTATAATTACCTACAAGAACACAATATCATGTATTATAATATAACGAAAGAGCAAATATGGGATTATTTGCATTATTTAGATGAAGAAAAATATGAAAGTCGTTCCATTGCAAGGCATATCACAGCAATACGAAATTTTTATACCTATCTAAAAAAGGAAAACAAAATAGAAACAAATATTTTTAAAACAATTCATAATCCAAAATTTAAAAAAAGCTTACCTAATTTTTTAAATTATGAAGAGGTAAGAAAGTTACTAGTATTTGAAACAAAGACTCCAAGACAAAAAGAAGAAAGACTAATATTTGAACTGCTCTATGCAACAGGTTTAAGAGTAAGTGAATTATGTAATATAAAAATAAAAGACATTAATTTAAAAGAAAGAACCATTAGAGTTTTGGGAAAAGGAGCTAAAGAAAGAATTGTCTTTTTCGATCAATATGCTAAAGAAGCTTTAGAAGATTATTTAAAGGAAAGAGACATTTTAAATTCAAAAAAAATCGATTCTTTATTACTAAACCAAAAAGGAGGAGTCTTAAGTAGAAGCAGTGTGGAACAAATTGTTGCAAAACAGGTAAAAAAATGTGCAATAGAGCATTCTATTTCACCCCATAC
>CANPWX010000051.1 GCA_947585065.1 uncultured Bacilli bacterium
ATTTCTTTTCCCATCATCAGTCCATTCACAAAAATCGTATAATCTCCTTGTAAATTTAAACACTCATTCATCACATCATTTAAAGGGGTTCCAATTTTGACTTGAACCACTTGAGGATTTTGTAAAGCATCTCCCGTCATAGTTACAAAAAGAAAGTCTCTTTTCCGTAGTTTGACAATATCATAATAAGCTAAAAACACATCTTCTGTTTTTAAAAGAAGACTCTTCTCATCTAACTGAGCATATTCTTTCAGAATAAAAGATTTTCCTAATAAATAATAATCTGGTAAAATAGAAAGAGAGATATTAGGATAAGTATTCAAAACACTTTCAAAACTTTCAATACTCTCACGATCAGTTTCCTTCAAAAAAATACGAATCGAAGGAATCTCATAAGTATTAGCAATCGCATCTAATAAAAGTAATATTTCTCGTGCATAGAATTTATGAAGAAAAGTGGTATTTGCCAGATATGGTTCATCTTCCATCCCATTTAAAATAATTTCTTTTTTATGAATAAAAGCATCTTTATAATAGTCTTTTATTTTTTTCTTTAAATCATTAATTACTAAAATAGTTGTATTTTCTCCCTTAAAATGATCATCTTCATGAAAATTATTTTTTATTTTTAAATACATTTGATCCTTTCGATGGACAATATTTTCTACACTCCCACTTACAGGACTAAAATAGGTTTTGCCAGCAAATTCATACAACAAATCTCCTTTATAAACTTTCTTTTTTTGAAAAAGCAATAAAACATTCTCATCGATTGGTAAATAAACAGCATTGGGAGTTAAAAACTTTGTAACTCCACTTTGCACTTTCCAAGAAGGATCTTTTAAAATAGTAATATATTTTTTCATAAAGATACACCTCAGTTTCATTCTCTACATTACAATTGTATCATTTTTATAATCTTATAATCAATAGAAAAAAGAGGAAAACCTCTTTATAAATATTTTTTATAATCTTTAAATTCAACACTATTATCTAATTCAGTTTCAGATAAAGCATCAATCAGTTTCTTTTGTTCACGAGTAAGTTTCGTTGGAGTAACAACTTGAATAATAACATATTCATCCCCTTTACGAGAAGAATTCGGAACTTTAAGACCTTTACCTTTTAATTTAAATTTAGCTCCACTCTGACAACCTGGTTTAATATCCATCATTACATTTCCATAAATAGTAGGAACTTCTTTTTTACAACCAAGTACAGCTTCAGGAAAAGTAACAGGAACATAAATAGTAATATCTTCATTATCACGAATATAAAAATCACTTTCCGCGACATGAATCTCTAAATAAATGTCACCATTTGGTCCTCCATTGATACCAGCTTCTCCTTTTCCACTAATCCGAAGTTGATGCCCATTATCAACACCTTCTGGAATATGAATCGAAATATGTTTCTTTTTCTTAACTTGGCCACTTCCTTTACAACTAGAACAAATTTTTTCAAAAGTCTGTCCAGTTCCCTCACATTTTGGACAAGGAGAGGAACTTTGGAATACGCCAAAAATACTTCTTTGCTCTGTAACAACCGTACCACTTCCACCACAAGTATCACACTTATGAGAGCCAAAGCCACCAGCACCATTACAATTCTCACAAGTATCATTTAAAGTTAACTCTATATCTTTATCAATTCCAAAAGCAGCTTCTTCAAAACTCAAATCAAGTCGTACAATAGTGTCTCTGCCCTTTCTTGGACGTTTTCCACGATTCGAAGTTCCAGTGAAAAAATCAGAAAATCCGCCAAAGCCAAATGAATCCGAGCCTCCAAAACCTCCACCGAAAACACTTCTTAAAATATCATTTAAATCAATATCACCAGGATTAAACCCACCATAAGATCCACTTGTTTGATCAAAAGCAGCATGTCCAAATTGATCGTATTGACGTCGTTTATTTTCATCAGATAATACCGCATATGCCTCTCCAATTTCTTTAAATTTTGCTTCTGCATCAGGTTCTTTATTCACATCCGGGTGATACTTTTTCGCAAGCTTTCGAAAAGCAGATTTAATATCCGCCGCCGAAGCATTTTTATCAACACCTAATACTTCATAATAATCTTTTTTATTCATTCTCTTCACCTTCTTTTAATAATTCTAATTCTGATACTTTCTGTTCAATAAAATGAAATGCTTTTTCAAAAGGATCGAATGTATTCAAATCCACATTAACATCTTTTAAAATATCTAAAACATCTTTTCGAGAACCAGTTTTCAAAAAATCAATATAATTTTCTTTTGCATTTTCCTTATGAGCAATAATATCACTGACAATAGATAAAGCACTGATAAGACCAGTAGCATATTGATATACATAAAATGGCCGATAAAAATGACTAATATACATCCATTCATAACGAACAGATGGATCAATAATCACAGAATCTTTAAAATACTCCTCATTAAGTTGATAATAAATATCACTCATAATTTCTTCTGTCAAACTTTCTTTCTTTTGCATTTTTTCACTCAAAATTCTTTCGAATTCTGAAAACATAGTCTGTCGGTATATTGTAGCCTTTACTTTATCTAAAAATTCACATAAATAATAAATTTTTTCTTTTTTCTCTTTCGCATGATCCATTACATACATAGAAAGTAATGTTTCATTTACAGTAGATGCAATCTCCGCAAGAAAAAGCTCATAATCACTATAAATAAATGGATTATTTTCTTTCGCATACATACTATGAACAGCATGTCCCATTTCATGAGCAAATGTACTAACAGAATCAAAAGAACCATCAAAATTTAAAAGCACATAACTAGGAGAATCATAACAACCAGTCTGATAAGCACCAGTCTGCTTTCCAACATTGGGATAATAATCAATCGTATGTTGATGAAGAATCGTTTCAAAATGATTCCAATAATCTTCACCAAGAGGTTTTAAAGCTTCATGAATGAGCTCTATCGCTTCTTCCTTAGAATAAGATTCTTTAGGTTTTTCCACAACGGGAACATAAGTATCATATAAATGATAATCTTGCAAATGTAATAATTCAGCTTTCATTTTTTGAAATTTTACATTAAGATCCATAAATCGATTCACAGATTGAATCAAATTATCATAAACAGTTTGCGAAACATTAATAGAATCAAGTGCCATTTCTAATGCCGAAGGATATTTTCGAATCGTTCTTACAAATTCTAATTCTTTATAATTTCCAGTTAACAAAGATGCATAAGTATTTTTATGTAATTCATAAAAATGATAGTAATGCTCCCATGCCTTTCTCCTTACTTCACGATCAGGATTTTCTAAAAGTTCTCGATAATTATAATGATTTAATAAAAATGTTTTTCCTTTCACTTCAAAACTGTCAAAAAAAGCATCCGCTGTATCTAAAGCATCAAAAGCATCACTTGGGGTTCCAAAAGCATTATGAGCAAGGGCAATAATTCTTTCTTCTTGTTCACTAAGGATACGGTCTTTATCTTTATAAATCAAACGGAAATAACGTTCATAAATTTTTAATGATTCATCTTCCTTTAAAAGTTTTAAAACATCATTCAAATCATGTTCCATCAATTCACTAGAAATAAAAGATTCACTTTCTTGAATTTGATAATACAAATTTTCAATTTCTAATTCTTTTGCTTTCTTTTGATTATTACTTTTATTTTCATCACAACTTAAATGATTATAAATTAGTAATCTTTCCAACGCGCGAGTTTCATTTTCACAACTTTTTAAAAACAACTTTAAATTTTTTACATGATCTAAAATATGTCCTTTTAACGATAAAATATTTTTATTTTCGTTCTTTACTGTATGAATCAGTTGAGCATATTCTTTATCATCTTGAATAACATAAGATAAATCCCAACAATCCGCTTGATTCATGTCGCATCTTTCTTTTAATTCTTTCATATGATCCCTCTCTAAATCTTAGAAAAGTTCTAGTTTCCTAGAACTCTATTTATTTTTCTTCGTAGCTAGCTTCTTCTACTCCATCATCTTTTTTTTCTGTATTCTCACTAGAAGGAGATTCAGTATTTGTAGCATTCTTAGAAGCTTCTTCATAAACTTTCGTTGCTAAACGCATGCTAACATCTTTTAATTCTTCTGTTTTCTTTTTAATTTCATCAATTTGATTACTTTCCAATGCACTTCGAAGTTCTTTCATTTTGTTTTCCGCTTCTTCTTTATCTTTACTATCCACTTTATCTCCTAAATCTTTAATAGCTTTCTCCGTTGCAAAAATCATAGAATCTGCATCATTTCTAACATCCGCTTCTTCTTTACGTTTCTCATCCGCTTCTTTATTTGCTTCAGCCTCTTTCATCATCTTATCAATTTCAGCATCTGTTAAATTTGTATTAGAAGTAATAGTAATAGATTGTTCTTTATTCGTTCCTAAATCTTTGGCTGTTACATGAACAATACCATTCGCATCAATATCAAATTTTACTTCAATTTGAGGAACTCCTCTAGGTGCAGGTGGAATATTTCCTAATTGGAAATTACCAAGAGTTTTATTGTCCGCAGCCATCGAACGTTCACCTTGTAATACATGAATATCTACAGCAGGTTGATTATCAGCTGCTGTACTAAATACTTGACTTTTGCTTGTTGGAATAGTTGTATTTCTAGGAATTAAAACTGTCATAACTCCACCTAAAGTTTCAAGTCCAAGAGAAAGTGGTGTAACATCAAGAAGGACTAAATCATCCATTTCTCCAGTTAAAACTCCACCTTGAATAGCAGCACCCATAGCAACAACTTCATCAGGGTTAACACCTTTATGAGGTTCGCGTCCAAGTTCTTTCTTTACTAATTCTTGAATATATGGAATACGAGTAGAACCACCAACTAGTATTACTTCATCAATATCTTTGCTACTTAACTTAGCATCACTTAAAGCTTTATGAACAGGATCTAATGTAGAATCAAACAAATCACGACATAAATCTTCAAATTTAGCTTTTGTAAGTTCAATATCTAAATGAACTGGTCCATCACTATTTTGAGCTATGAATGGTAAATTAATTTGAGTACTTGACATACCAGATAAATCTTTTTTAGCTTTCTCTGCAGCATCTTTAATTCTTTGCATTGCAGTTACATCATTAGATAAGTCCATATTATTTTCTTTTTTAAATGTATCTACTAGATAATCTATAATACGTTTATCAAAATCATCTCCACCTAAGCGGTTATTTCCAGCTGTAGATTTTACTTCAAATACTCCATCTCCAAGTTCAAGGATAGATACATCAAATGTTCCACCGCCAAGATCGTAAACTAAAACGGTTTGAGTTTTATCTTGTTTATCTAATCCATAAGCAAGAGCAGCCGCAGTAGGTTCATTAATAATACGTTTAACATCTAACCCAGCAATTTTACCAGCATCTTTAGTAGCTTGTCTTTGAGCATCATTAAAATATGCAGGAACAGTAATAACAGCTTCTGTTACTTTTTCTCCTAAAAAGCTTTCAGCATCCGTTCTTAATTTACTTAAAATTTTTGCGGAAATTTCCTGTGGAGTCCAATCCTTTCCATTAGCGCTAACTTTTTCACTAGTACCCATTTTACGTTTAATAGAAGAAATGGTATTACTTGCATTAGTAACTGCTTGACGTTTTGCACGATCACCAACTAAAGTTTCACCATTTTTTGTAAAAGCAACAACAGATGGCGTTGTTCTTCCCCCTTCATCATTAGGAATAACTGTAGGACTACCTCCTTCTAATACAGCCACACAACTATTTGTAGTTCCTAAATCAATACCAATTATTTTTGCCATAATTATTCACTCTCTTTCTTATTAACTTTGACCATGGCAGGTCTTATCACTTTATCTTTATACAAATATCCTTTTTGAAGGACATCTAAAACAATATTATCTTCAAAGGAATCATCAGAATCAATCAAAACAGCACTCATAGATGCTTCATCAAAAGGTTCATGAAGTGAAGGAATTTCTTCTACTCCAATATTTTTTAAAAAATCAACCAAATTTCCATAAATCATTTTAAAACCACTTAAAAATTTACTAA
This sequence comes from uncultured Bacilli bacterium, assembly GCA_947585065.1. Lineage (GTDB taxonomy): Bacteria > Bacillota_I > Bacilli_A > RF39 > UBA660 > Ventrenecus. The sequence continues at coordinate 6,023 of CANPWX010000051.1, forward strand.
CTTCATCACTTAAATCATTATCATCCATTTTAATCGCGTGTTCAAAACTATCAACAATAACAAGAAGTTTAGTAATAAACTCTTCCCCTTCATATTTAATAAGTTTTGCCCGTTCTTCTTCACTTCTTCGTTTGATGTTTTGCATCTCTGCAGAAAGTCTTAAAATTTTTTCATCTTTTTGTTTATTTTCTTCCGTTAATTTTTCAATTTCCTTTAAAAATTGTTGCTCTTTTTTATCCTCTTTTTTCTTCTTTTTAGGTAATTCTGTTTCTTCTTTAATATCCTTTGCTGTTTCTTTTTCTTCCATTATTCATCCTCCTTGTTTAGTTCTTTATTTATGAATGTCAAAAGGCCAACAACTCGATCATATTCCATTCTCTTTGGGCCAATAATTGCTATAGTTCCTTCTTCACCATTCTTTTTATAAGTTGTTTTAATAACAGTGACATTAGGATCAAATTCACTCTCAGCACCAATGTAAATATTAACTCCACCATCATGGCCAGTTGAATCAATTTTTTCAATTAAACTACGATCCTCAAACTTTTCCATGATATTTCGAATTTCCTCTACATTATCATATTCAGGTTCTTTTAAAAGCAAATTTTTTCCATTAACATGAACCGTCTCATTAGTCTTACTTGCAAAATCATGAAATGTCTGTGTAAAAATAGAAAATATAGTTTCATATTGATCAATTTTTTCAGCAATAACAGGTTTAATCTCAAATTCTAATCTTTGAGATACCTCATTAATAGGTGTTCCAATTAACATTTTATTGACAATCTCACAAGCAGTAACAACTTCTTGAATAGGAATTGTAGAAGGCAAATGAAATTGTTTATTTTGAACAATTCCTCGATCGGTACAAACAAGTGCCACAATATTTCCTTCTTTTAAAGGAATAATACTTACTTGTTGTAAGGAATTCTCACTACTACTTTTTCCTAGAACAATACTTGTATAATTGGTAATCTCACTAATAATTTCCAAACAAGCTTCCATTGCATCAGACAAGGTAAGTTCTTGATTTCGAAAAATTCTTTGCAATTTATATGCATCTTTTTCCGATAATTCTTTTGGTTTCATAAGATTAGCCACATAATATTTGTATCCAGCTTCAGACGGAATACGACCAGAAGAAATATGATTTTTCTCTAAGTAACCCAATGTTTCTAACAAAGCCATCTCATTTCGAATGGTAGCAGAAGAACAACATAACTTCTTACAAAGAGATTTACTTCCAACTGGTTTAGCAGTTGCAATATAAGATTCTACAATTTCTTTTAGAAGCTCCTTTTGTCTTTCACTCATAATTCACTTCCTTTTAGCACTTTCTCTTTTTAAATGCTACCAATATTATAATATGTCAAATTAGCACTGTCAATACCAATTTGCTAATTTTTTTATTAAAAAGTTACTATTCACAGCTAAAATGGTCGAAAATTAATTTTTCCCCCTTTTGGTATTAAAAATACTATAAAATTGGGAA
>CANPWX010000052.1 GCA_947585065.1 uncultured Bacilli bacterium
ATATGGATACAAAAGCATTTGAAAATTATGAGTCAGAGGTTCGATCTTATTCTCGTAAATTTCCAGTTGTGTTTGCAAAAGCAAAAGGTAGTTATTTATATGATGAAGATGGTAATAAATATTTAGATTTTTTTGATGGAGCTGGGGCAGAAAATTATGGACATAATAATCCGGAAATTAAAGAAAAATTGATTGAGTATCTAAATGATGATGGAATTATTCATGGCCTTGATTTATATACAAAACCAAAAAGAGATTTTATTGATTATTTTGAAAAAGAAGTTTTAATTCCAAGAGGGTTATCTTATAAAATTATGTTTACAGGTCCTACTGGTGCCAATGCAGTAGAATCCGCATTAAAACTTGCTCGTAAAGTAAAGCATCGTCAAGAAATATGGGCATTGATGGGTGCTTTTCATGGTATGACTTTGGGAGCTCTTTCCCTTACTACCGATCGAAATCCTCGAGCTTCTGCTGGTGTTTCTCTTGATCATGTCACTCATATTCCTGCTCCTTATATGTTTGATATGGATACGATTTCTTATATGGAAAAGTTACTTACAGATGATCATTCGGGAGTAGAAAAACCTGCTGCTTTAATTATTGAGACTATTCAAGCGGAGGGTGGTGTCTATGTTATGGATGAGACATGGCTTCAAAGAGTACGTAAGTTTTGTGATCAGTACGACATTCTTTTAATTGTTGATGATATTCAAGTGGGATGTGCTCGAAGTGGTAAATTTTTCTCTTTTGAAAGAGCTCATATTGTTCCGGATATCCTTGTTCTTTCTAAATCCATTGGTGGTTATGGAATGCCTTTTGCTCTTACTCTTATGAAACCGGAACTTGATATTTGGAAACCTGGAGAACATAATGGAACTTTTCGTGGAAATCAACTTGCTATTGTCGCGGCTAAAGCAGGGCTTGAATTTATGATTTCTCACCATATTGAAGAAGAGGTAGAAAGAAAAAGTAAAATTGTGGAACAGTTTTTACAAGATGAAATTTTACCTATTCATCCGAAAATTAAAGTTCGAGGGATTGGTCTTATTTGGGGAATTGATTTTGGTGAATTTTCTGATTCTGTTATTTCTTCGATTGTTCATGAAGCTTTTTATCGTAATTTAGTGATTGAAACTGCTGGGCGTTTTGATAGTGTTCTTAAAATTATGCCACCTCTTACCATTAGTGATGAAGATTTAAAGATGGGACTATCCATAATTAAAGAAGCTATATTAGAAGTGATAAAGTAGGAGGTTTTCTATGAGTTTTCAATATTTTAAAAAGATTATTGGTAGGGCAAGTTTTGAGAGAATGAAAAAGTGTGTTGATACTATTCATGAAAAGGCTGGTAAAAATAAATTTTTGACTTATTTAGATATGGGACAGTGTATGCTTCGTTATGGTGCGGGTTATATGGATTACATGATTTTTGAATTTTATAATATGAACCATAAAGAACGTAAGACTTATATGACACGTGTAAAAAATAATAAATTATTAAATATGATGAATGATCCTAATTATTTAGATGTTTTTGAACATAAAAATTTATTTGATGAACGATTTAAAGAATATATTCATCGAGACTTTATTGATTTAGAGAAAGCTTCTCGGAAAGAAGTAAAAAATTTTGTGGATAAACATAGTGAGGTCGTGGCAAAACCTAGTGTAGGAGAATGTGGACATGGTATTGAAATTCTTTCTATAAAAGATTTTGGTAATTTTGATGATTTTTATCAATATGTTACTAGTGAGAAAAAATTTGGTGTTTTGGAAGAAAAAATTATACAACATCCTGTTCTTAGTAAATTATATCCTGATTCTGTTAATTGTTTTCGGATGGTTACACTCATACATGATGGTATTCCTCATGTTTTGTATGCTGTTTTGAAAACTGGAAATAATGGAAACTTTGTAGATAATTTGGAGAGTGGGGGATATGCTTGTCATTTTGATTTAGAAAGTGGTGTGATTTCAGGTCCTGCTCATACTTCTAATCAGGAAATTTGTGAAGTTCATCCTGTTACTGGAATAAAATTTGAAGGATATTCTGTTCCTTATGTAAAAGAAGCGATGGAACTTGTGAAAAAGGCTGCTTTAGAGGTTCCTCAGGTAAAGTATGTTGGTTGGGATGTTTGTATTATGAAAGATGGCCCAGCGATTATAGAAGGTAATGTTTATGCTGCTTATGATTTTCCTCAACTTCCTGATCGTAGTCAACCTAAAGAAGGATTACTTAAAAAGATTCAGGATATTGGTGTGAAGATATAATTAGAAAGGGACGGATACTAGTGATTGTTCATACATTTTTTCTTATTTTAGGATTTATTCTTTTAATTAAGGGTGCTGATATTTTTGTAGATGGTGCTTCTTCTACAGCTCAAAATTTTAAAGTCTCTAAGATACTTATTGGTCTTACTATTGTAGCATTTGGTACAAGTGCTCCTGAGTTTGCTGTTTCGATGAATGCTTTAGCTAGTTCTAATTCGGATATGGTACTTGGTAATGTAATTGGTAGTTGTATACTGAATATTTTATTGATTCTTGGGGTAGGAGCCGTTATTAAACCTATTAAAATTAAGGATAATACTGTTAAAAAAGAATTACCACTTGCTCTTTTAATTTCCACTTTACTTACTGTTCTTATGTTAGATACAGTTTTAGGCAATGGAACTGTTAATCAAATTACTCGTTCCGATGCTATTGTAATTCTTTTGTTCTTTACTGTATTTTTATATTATTTGATTACTTTGGCTAAACAAAAAAAGGAAAAAAATGAAGATGAAACTCCACCTTTTCGTTTAGGAAAATCTCTTTTGTATGTGGTGATAGGATTAGCAGGAGTTGTTATTGGAAGTGACATCGTTGTTGATAATGCATCTTCTATTGCTAATATTGTTGGATTGAGTGAAAGAGTTATTTCCTTAACTATTATTGCTTTTGGTACTTCTTTACCTGAACTTGTGACAACAATTGTTTCTTCTAAAAAAGGTGAACAAGATTTATTACTTGGAAACATTATTGGCAGTAATATCTTTAATATTTGTATTGTTCTTGGAGTACCTGTTGCTTTGTATGGTACTTTAAATATTGCAAGTTTTCAGGTGATCGATTTATTGATGCTTGTTGGATCTGCTTTAGTTCTATTCTTGTTTGCTACAATTAATCGAATCATATCGAGAGGGGAAGGCATGTTTATGCTAACTCTTTTTACAGTTTATTATCTCTTAGTATTTGTCATTTAAAAAAATGGATTTTGCTCCATTCTTTTTTATTTTTCGTTTGCTAAATAATTTTGTAATGCGGATACAATACCTTCAGCATACCCATCTATATTATTTTTTAAATTATTGACATCTACTAGGTTATCTATATATCCTAATTCAAATAAGTAAGGTTCTGCAGTATTATTTGAATTGTAATGATCATTTTTTCGATATTCTGAATATCCATTATTAATTGCATGTGTAGAAACTCCTCCTACTTCTCTTATATAATAGTAGTAAATTAAATTTGTTGATTTTGTTTCAGGGTAATCATCTTGATCTATTTCTTCTTGTGTAAAGAATCTTTGATATATTCCATTTTCTACGCGATGTTGATTTTTGTTAGAGGTTGTTGTATTTGCTTTTTCAGTGATTTCTTTTATTAAATTTTGAGCAAAGTCGAAGTTGGTATCATTTGCTACATAAAGTTCTATTCCTTTTGATTCGGCATCTCCTCCTTCTATTCCTGAAGAATTATTGTGAATCGCAAAGCTGAATTTTGAATGAGTATCGTTTGCCATTGTAGCACTTCCCATTGGTTCATAGATTTCCACACGACTTTCATTATCTTCTCTTGTTATCGCGACTTTATACCCTAGATTTTCTAATTTTTCTTTTAATGCTAAACTAATGTTTAGATTTACTTCTCTTTCTTCTATTTTAATTCCACCTTTGTAGCATCCATCGTAATTACTTGGATCATATATTTCATTTGGTAGCAAACAAATTACTTTTCCTGGATCTGTTCCATCATGTCCGGGATCTATTGTAATATCATATACGGTGCTTGGAAGTTTTACTTCTTTAATATTGAAACGCCAAGTTGGACATTCTTCATAGGTATTCCATTCCATATCTATTTTATTGTTTTTATTCTCTTTGGTAAGTGTATAATATTCCATATTATTATATTTGGAATGATTTTCTACGGAGTAATATTTTTCTATTATTTTGTTTTCTTCTTTTTCTTCTGCTTTAATAACAAGATAAAGTTCTTCTTGGGGTAAATTTTCTAAATTAATTCCTTCGTTGATAAAATTGCTTGTATTAAATGTGTATTCGTTTCCATTTTGATTTAAAATGCATGGAATTTCTATTTCTGTTTGACCATTTGCTAACATTAGTTTTGGATTTTCTGTATTTTCTGGTAAAGTGATATTTCCTTCTATATTCATATGAATCCCGTAAATTGCATAGTTTGTAATATGTGCATATGTTTCCATTTCTATTTTTTCTAAAAATGTTTTTTCTGGTTCTTTATTTAATAGTTTAAAGCCTATAAATGCAATTATGATTAATGCTAATGTTATTAGTAAAGGTAATATTATTTTTAATTCTTTTTTCATTTTTCTTCTTTTTTTCATATAAAACCTACTTTCTTATGATAAAATTATTATATCAGAGTTTTTCAATAAACTCAATTGGGGTGATTGTTTTGAAAAATATTTATGATTATTTAGATTATTATGGGGATGTATCTTTCGATGAAATGTGTTTTCAAGAAGTTGATAGTTTAATTTTTTCTTTGCTTTCTTATGCTAAATTTGAATCTATTGTTCCAAAATTTAAGAAAGATTTTATTTCTTTAAAAGAAGCTTGTCTTCAATTTTTGAAAGTTCATAAGAAAGATTATAAAAAAGAGGATTGGTTATATCCTATTGTCTATCCTATTATTGAGAGATTATCTAAAAGTGTGCGATTTCAAAATGTTAAATGTTATCATTTTGTTAATTATATAGATGAAAATGGACAGTTTGGTGCGGTTACTTTTCGATTTAATGGAATTACTTACATTTCTTATGAGGGAACTGATAGTTCTGTTGTTGGTTGGAAAGAAGATTTGGAAATGATTTATCAGTATCCTATTGCTTCTCAGAAAAAAGCTGTGGATTATTTTAATGATACATTAAATGTCTTTGATCGAATGATTTATATAGGTGGACATTCTAAGGGTGGAAATCTTGCAATGTATGCTTATTTAAATGGAAAATCTTATTATAAAGGACGGGTAAAACAAGTCTATAATTTTGATGGGCCAGGATTTTTTGATGATGTATTACAAACGGATGCATATCAAGAAATGTGTACTAAATTAACTACTATTGTTCCTTCTCAAAGTATTGTTGGTATGTGTTTAGAACATATTCATGTAGAGGCTATTTCAAGTTCTAGTTTTTCTATTATGCAGCATGATGCTAGTACTTGGGAAGTGTTTGGTGGCAAGTTTGTAACTTGTGATTTATCAAAACAAAGTGAACGGTTAAATCAAAATTTAAAACAATATATTTCTGATATGAATTTAGAAGAAAGAAAACAATTTGTTGAGACTAGTTTTGCGGTTTTTGAAAAATCAAAAATTACAAACATTATGCAATTAAAAGACTTCAATATTGCGACATTATTATCTATTATGAAAGAAATTAAAAATATTCCAAGTAATACGAAACGTAATTTTGTGGCAATAATCCGTCTTTTAATTACAAGTATGCGTTAGAAAATACGAATTAGCCTTTCTTGCATATATTTTGGCATTGCTTTTTTATTCATTATAATTCCTATGAGGTTATTATTGTCTGCTTCAATATATGCTAGAATGTAATTTTCGTCTTCTTCATCGTAATCGACAAAATTTATTTGATCAATGTGATAATTTTTGTCAGAACCCATTTTTAAGATGAATTGACAAATTTTTTTCTGTCCATGCTCTGTTTCGCTTATTTCTTTTGGTTCTAAAAGACTGATAAATTTAAATAGTTTTTGAATTACCTTTAAACTTATGTCATTTACATCTTGTTCAGAAATCATAAAATCCTCCTTTCTAAATCTCGTTTTAAATGAGATTGGTAGATTATTTTACTTAGAAATTTTTGGTTTTCAAGCCATTCGACAAAATAAGACAAAATAAATTATTTTTATATCCTATTGATTCTATTTTCGTTCTTTTATATAATTGAATTAGTATGAAAGGATATGTGTTTATGAATGATATTAAATGTCCAAAATGTGGAACTGTTTTTCAAGTAAATGAAACTGATTATGATTCTATTGTAAAACAAATTAGAAATCATGAGTTCGAGAAAGAATTAAATATTCGGAAGGATATGTTTGAAAAAGAAAAAGAAAATGCTGTGAAGCTTACTGAGGCAACCCTTAATAATTCTTATCAAGAACGTATGAATCAAAAAGAATTAGAAATTAGTCGTTTGAAAGATGAATTAAAAAATATAGAAGAAGATACTAAAAATCGATTAGAAAAAAATTATTTAGGTGCTTTAAATAAAAAAGAATTGGAAATTAATAATTTAAAAAATGAATTAAAAATAGAAATTAATAATAAAAATATGGATATTCAAAAAGCTGTTATGGAAAAAGAGAAAGACATTCAAGAATTAAATAAACAATTAGAATTAAGTCAGGGAAACTATTTATTAAAAGAACAAACTTTAAGAGACAGTTATGAATCTAAATTAAAAGATAAAGAAGAACAAATTTCTTATTATAAAGATTTTAAGGCTAGACAATCTACAAAAATGATAGGGGAATCTTTGGAACAACATTGTTTTAATGAATTTAATAAATTAAGACCTTTGTTTAAAAATTGTTATTTTGAAAAAGATAATGATGCTCGTAGTGGATCGAAAGGAGATTTTATTTTAAGAGATTATGATGATGATGGAACACCGATTGTATCTATTATGTTTGAAATGAAAAATGAAGCAGATGAAACAGCTACGAAACATAAAAATGAAGATTTTTTTAAAGAATTAGATAAAGATCGAAAAGAAAAAGATTGTGAATATGCTGTGTTAGTTTCTTTATTAGAGATTGATAATGAATATTACAATAATGGGATCGTTGATGTGTCCCATAAGTTTGATAAGATGTATGTGATAAGACCCCAGTTTTTTATTCCTCTTATTACATTAATACGTAGTTTATCTCTTAATGCTTTAAGTTATAAAAAAGAACTTGAAATTGTTAAAAATCAAAATATTGATATTTCTCATTTTGAAGAAAATATGAATGCTTTTAAAGATGGATTTGGAAGAAATTATCGAATTGCTAGTGAAAGATTTCAAAAAGCAATTGAA
>CANPWX010000053.1 GCA_947585065.1 uncultured Bacilli bacterium
GGAAATCCTTTTAAAACAGTTGAAAGTGCATTTTCTTCTGTTGTTTTTGTCTTTAAATATTCATAATAATTTTTTTTAAATGTTTCTATTCCTTTTTCTAAGTGATTTGAAGAAAATGTATCACAGAAATCAATAGTACATATTTCTTTAATAGAATGATTGTTTTGTTTTAAAATTTGTTCAAAAAATACGTTACTATTTTGACTTTCTACTAAACCATAAGTTGGTTTTATAGAAATTAAAATTAAAGAAATCATAATTAATCCCATGCCAAATAAATATTTTTTCATATTCGTTCACCTATTTTTAATATCAAAAGAAAAGCGAGAAAAAAACTGGAAGTTTATTCCAATTTTTTTAAGAAATGAGTTTTAGAGATGGTTAAAAAAATTTAAGTAATAGAAAGAAGCGTTATTTTTTTATATATCCTGACTCATTTCTATATTTTAGAAAGACTGTTCGCCTTTCTTGAGTAATTATTATAATTGCTTTTTTGCTATTTGCAACAGAAGATTTTGACAAGTTTTGTCGAATTTTGTCACTTCAACAGTAAAATTTATCTAGGCGTGAATTTTGCCATCTCGATAATGCTTTCGACATAAGGAAATATAAGATTCATTTCCACCCATTACCACTTGTTCTCCTGAGCGAAGAATTTCATCATTTTGATACCTAGCATTAAAAAGTGCTTTTTTTCCACACCAACAAATCGTTGGAATTTCTTCTATTTTATTAGCAAGTTCCATTAGTCGTTTGGAGCCTTCAAATAAATTTCCTAAAAAATCAGTACGTAGTCCATAGCATATTACAGGTATTTCAAAATCATCGACAATATTTGCTAATTTATCAATTTGTTCTTTTGTTAAAAATTGGGCTTCATCGACAATGATTGCATTTGGAATTTCTTTGGTTTCTTTCCATAATTTAAGATTTTCTTCTGTTAAGTAATCTTCTACAAAAAGACATTTTGATTCCAAACCTATTCGGGAACGAATGATTCTCTTTCCATCACGATTTTCTAATTTTGGTTTTAATAAGACTGCGGTTTGTCCTCTTTCCATATAATTATAACGAACCATTAAAGCATTTGCCGTTTTACTACTTCCCATTGCTCCATATCGAAAAATTAAACTTGCCATTTTACTCCTCCACTACTAAATATCCAGCATTTTCTAAATTTTCTTTTTGAAATTTAAAATTTTTACTGCGAATTAATACTTTTACAATTTTATTCTTTCTTTCTTCATTTATTTTTGGATAGATTTCTTTTAATTTTTGTTCATCCTTTATAATATAAGCAATATGTTCACTTTCTTCTGAAATTTTATATCCTCTTTCTTCTAGTAATAAGCATAATCTTTCAAAACCTACAGAAAATCCACAGGCTGGAGTAGAAACGCCAGTATATTTCTCAATCATTTGGTCGTATCTTCCTCCCCCACCAATGGCAAACGGAACATCTTCTACCATAATTTCAAAGATTGGTCCTGTATAATAACCCATTCCTCTTACAAGTGTAGGATCAAAAACTAACTTAGCATTTGGTATTGTTCCAACTGTTTCTAAAATAGTTTCTAGGTTTTCTACGATATCTTTTTCCATATCAAACTGTTCACAGAAAGACTGAATGGAAGAGGTATCCTTTTCAAAATACTTTAAATAATTTTCTATTTTTTCTTTCTGAAGATCTAACTTTTGTAATTCTTCCATTACTCCCTCTTTGCCAATTTTATCTAATTTATCTAAAGATATTAAAATACTATCTAATTGTTCTAATGGTAATCCTGCATATTTCACCATTTGGGTTAAAATTCTTCGATCATTTATGCGTATTGTAAAATCTTTAAATTGTAATGCACTTAAAAAAGTTATCACGGCATTAATTAGTTCTATTTCGGCTAGATTTGTTTTCTCACCTAAAATATCTAAATCACATTGCATAAATTCACGATATCGCCCTTTTTGGCTTCTTTCTGCCCGGTAAACATTACCCATTTGAAAAGCTCGAAAAGGAAGAGATAAATTGGGATAATTATTGGCATAAAATCTTGCTAATGGAACCGTTAAATCATAACGAAGTCCAGAGTCCACTAAAGTTTCTGGATCATTTAAATCCCCTTCGTTTAATTTTTCTCCTCGTTTCATAATTTTAAAAATTAATTTTTCATTTTCTCCACCTTGTTTACTTGTTAAATTTTCAATATGCTCTACGACAGGGGTTTGAATGAGCTCAAATCCAAATTTTGCATAGACTTCTTTCATCACATTTAAAACATATTCTCGCATGATCATATCTTTCGGTAGTAAATCACGCATTCCTTTTGTTGGTGTTTTTATAAAATTCATCGGTAATCCTTCTTTCTATGACAATTATTGCATACAAAAGAAAAGAAGTCAAATATCTAACTTCTATTTTTTACTCTTTTTGAATACTTTTTAAAATCCAATTTTCCTTTTCTTTTTTAAACACATATACATAAGTGCTCGCTTCATTTATATAATCTTCTAAGGAAAAATTAGAAGGCGTTGTGGATTCTTTTTCTATATAATCTAGTAATTTCTCTCTATTATAATTATTGTAAACATAAATTTTACTCACATAGTCGTTCCAATCATCCAAATAATAAATCGATTTTTCTTTTAATAAAATTTGATCTCCTTCTTTTTCGGCACTTACTAGTTTTCTTAACATAAACTCATTTGCATTTCCTCCACACCCATGAATTAATTGATATTTCTTGGCATTTGGTAAATAAGTATATCCACAGGTACCATTTTTAAATTCATCTGAACTAAACATATATATTTTATGATGATTTACCGTAACATTTGTACCAAAAATTTGATGAATTTCTTTTTCTATTTCTTCTACATCTAAAAATTCCGTTAATCTTAAATGATTTTTACGAACTAAATTTTCTATTCCTGTAGTTAAGATATAGTCATTTGAAAATTTATCTGTTTCATACATTCCTTTTAATATGCTAATATCATTACTAGGGTTTACTTTATAATATAAATTATAGACAAAGTCGGAATCTATATCGATATTTCCTTTATCATGAATATTATATTCTGTGTCTATTGAATCTTTCTCTTCTATATTTTCCACATTTTCTGTTTTTCTTTTAAAGAATAACGTATTATTATCAATACATATTTTTATTACATTTTTACTAACGTTTTGATATGGATAATCTCCATTAAAATTTGCTTCATTGTTATTTTTAGGAATTTCATCAAAATTTACATGAGAGTTTATTTCTCCATCCATCATAGTACTACTGCAATTATTATAATTTTGTTGTTCTTCTTTTACTTCGTAATAGAGTTCATCATTTATTTTCACAATTTTTAAGTAGTTTTCTGGTGCCGTTATTTTTTTATAAACATTGATTCCTAAAATTTTTATTTCTAATCCAGTAAGATAACCCGATAAATAATTATTGTTGATTTGATGATAGGATGTTACTTCATAAAGGATGGATTGATATTTGACTGACCCGCCATCTTTTAAAACATAACGGATGGGAAATATTAAAACTATCATTATAACAACTATCATTATGATCCATTTTTTGTTTTTCATAGTATTCTCCTATTCTTTATAATAAATGGCTCTTTGTCCAAATAAATTATACATTTTTTCAAATTGTTCTCGATCATACTTTTCGATATTTCCAGTATAGGAATCCGATACATAGATACTTTTTCTATTATATCCTACTATTACCATACTATGTAAATCGCAAATCCATTCTATCTTTTTTCCCGTTGGCCTATAAATCCAAGAAGTACAAACTTTTGTATCTTTTAGATGAATGGATGCCCACACTTGAACTGGTATTTTTTGTTTTACTATTTCTAAAACTTCATCAAGAGTATGACCTGTATAATCTATCATCCCTTTTTTCCATTTGTTTGCTACTTCTATTATAGGTTTTTGATATACACCGTATCCATAAGGACTTCTTGGATCTCCTACAAATTCGATTTCTGGATCTCCACCATATAGTGTATCATTTTCTAAATATGGGCTATCTCCTTTTTTTAATTCCTCAACAATTTCTTCCATTGTAACATTTATTTTATAATAACGTAGTAAATTATAGAGTGCTGCACTTTCACACCCATTGGGATAATCAGGATATTGATAAAATGTTGGAAAATTTTCAATCATAACTTCAACATCCATAGGGATTATTGTTATTTTTCTTTCTTTTTTCGTAGTATTTCCATTTGCATCTGTTGCTTCATAATAGATTTTATAAGTGCCTGGTTCTTTATAATTTACTTCTGTATCATCGTATGTAAAAGGAACAGTTCCACTTTTTTGATCAAATGCAGTTACTCCATCTAATAAATTCGCATACTTACCAAGCTCGATTACTAAGTCCGATAGTCCATCAAAAGTTGGCCCTTCCGTATCTTCTAATATTTCTAGTAATGCCTTTTTGGTGGCACGATTAGCATATCGATCTGTTACTGTTATTTCTATCGAATGTTGTCCGACTGAATCTGGAATTTCAATTCCTTCTATTACATAATCAGAAAGTTCTTTTACTTCTACAACAAAATCTTTAGCAGAAGGAAGAGTTTCGCCTTTATATATTTTTAAATCTTTTAGTTCTATTTCTGGTGCGGTAGTATCTTTTATATGTAATTTTAAAGTAAATGTTTGTTCTTCTATTTTGACTTTTATTTTATAGTTTCCCACTTCATAATAGTTATTTAAATCATTTAAAAACTCAATCTTTTCTATATTTTCTTTCAAAAAATCTTCTTTTTGTATTTTAGTTCCATATTCTATCGTTACTTCTCTTTTTATTTTTTTTAGTATATTTAATCTTTTTGATATCACAGGAACCAGTAATAAGCTACTTGCAATTAGAAAAATAAGACATATCGTAAGTAAAAAGTACTTCTTCTTTTTCATTTACTACCTCTTTCTACTAATAAAAGTATATCATTTTTCTTATTGTTTTTAAACTTTTTTATTTTGTCTATCGAAAAGAAAACATTACCTTGAGTTACCTCAAAAACAATATTAGAATAGAATTAAAACATAAATAATTTTGAAAATCTAATCCCAACGAAAAACTCCAACAAAACACGGGAGGTTACATTTTTTTAGTACTTAATTTTTCATAAATAGGATTTAATACTTCCTGATAACGATATTCTATTATTTTATAATAAGCTGCTTTTTGTATTTCACTCATAACATCTAATTCAAAAGCTTTTTCTGGGATAGAATAAATCAATTCTTTTATTTTTATTAAATCGATTTTTGGAACAATTCTTAAGATAGCTTGATTACATTCTTCATTCTGCATGGTTTCCATAAATTTTAAAGGATTCATGATCTTTTCTTTATTTGTATAAATTGAAATACAACTATCGTATGCTACTTGTTTTAATTTTACTTCATTTTTTATAATCTCTGATAATTTATCATCATTTGACTTTCCATAAAATGATGCTCCATTATCATAAACTGGTGCCATTCTTAAACTACCATTTTCTTTATCTAAAACAAGTCCCCAATTTGCTTCATTTCGATCATTATTATTAATTAAGGCATCAATAACAAACATATCCCAAAATCTTTCTTTTAAATCAGGAACTTTTGCAAAATATTCATTATGGTTCATTAAATAAAGAATATCTTCTAAATTATCGTGTTGATCAAATAAAGAAGAATTTCTAGCTTCTAAATATTGTTCTAAATCCTTATCATAACTGTTTTTAATAGCATTAAAATCTATAATTTCTTCAGTAGAGTTTAAAAAATCTTTACAAGCAACAACTATTTTTCCATCACATAATCCTAAAATCGTTTTATGAGTATCAATACCTATAATTTCATAAATATGGGAACCTAAATATTCTGATATAGGAGTTAGTCCTTCTACATTCCAACTTTTCCTAAATTTTGGATATTTTAAAAGATAATTTTCTCCTTGAAATACTATTCCTTTTTTACTACCACTGTGTCCCCCATATCCTTTATTAGTCGTTTCACATTTATTAAAATTATATAACTTAATCATAAAGTCCTCCATCTAATAATCTTTTATATATATTTTTGTTTCAATTAATTTTTAAAGAAAACAATATATCTATTATTTCAAAAAATAAATTTTTCTTTCCATCATTATATCCAACAGTGTTAATAAAATTATAGCACACCTATAAATCAAAAAAAAGCTTTAAAAGCTATTTTATTTTAAAACTTATTTTGATATAAAACTTTATAGAGTATAAAAAAGAAGTCAATTATTTGACTTCAATATATTTTTTAGTTTCTTCGGCATCTACTTTAGGAACTTCGATTGTTAAAGTACCATCATGGAATGATGCTTCAATTTCACTTTCTTTAATATCTCCTAAATAGAAACTTCTTTGATATTTTCCGTAAACTCTTTCTCGGCGAATATACTTTTTGTTTTCATCTTTCTCTTCATTTGATTTTTCAGCAGTGATAACAATATTTCCTTTGTTCGCTTCGATTTTAATTTCCTCTTTACGATATCCTGGAATATCCATTTCAATATGGAATTTACCATCCTTTTCATAAATATCGCTCTTCATTGAGCTCTCCTCTGTTGCGAAGAAACTATCAAATAAATCATCTAAATAATAATTTCTAGGTACTAATTTCATTTTTACCATTTCCTTTCATGATTTCATTATACTACTTTTTTAGCACTTGTCAATAGTAAGTGCTAATTTTTTAAAAATATTTTGAAATCCGTTTTTAGTATTCATCTCTTTTTTTATTTTATACCTATTTAAGGAATATAAATTACTAAATTTAACCAAGTTAATTTGTCTAAACTGTTTTTTAAATAATGTCTTCTAGTTTCCCCTGCTACAATATCAGATGCTTGAATCAAATAATTTGTTTTTGAGTCTACATAGTTTAAGTCAATAATAAGATTAGAATGAATAATAGGAGGATACTGAAAAAAATATTTTAAATTTGTCATTCCTTTAGTAAATTCTTTTTGAATATCTTCTAAAAAATTTCTTTCCATATTTAATATATTCACTTGTTCATCTATTTGAATAGTTAAATGGATAGGTTTATAAGGATCGATTCTCTTTTCTTTGATTAATTTTTGTAAAATTCTTTTTAATAAAATTCGTTCTGTATAATCTCTAAATCTCCCAATATTTTTTTTCTTTTCTAAAATTTCTTTATCAATTTTTTGATTATTAATCACTACGGCAAAGCAATCTTCTTTTTCCAATCGTTTATAAATTTTCTTTTTATGAACATAATGCACATTAGTGTCTTTTATTTCTGGACAGTT
>CANPWX010000054.1 GCA_947585065.1 uncultured Bacilli bacterium
ATTATGGATCTTACTGGTTTAACAGAACAAGAAATTCAATCCTTACAAACAGTTTAAAATCAAAAAGAAGAATTTGTTTTAAAAAAATAAGTTCTTCTTTTTAATTATGTAATTTCTTTTTTATTTTTGGTATACTAATAATAAGTTAGGTGATTATATGAAAGCTTTAATAACTGGTGCTAGTTCTGGGATAGGTCGTGATATGGCTAGAGTGCTAGCTAGTAGGAATATTGATTTAATACTAGTGGCTAGAAGAAAAGAAAGATTAGAAAGTTTAAAAAAAGAATTCCATGTGAATGTTCAAATATATACATTTGATTTAGTTCAAAGGGAAAATGTTTATCGATTATTTGATCAAGTTAAGGATGAAAAAATTGATATTGTTATTAACAATGCTGGGTTTGGATTATTTGGCGAGTTTTTAGAAACAGATTTAGATCGAGAGTTAGAAATGATTGATTTAAATGTTATTACCTATCATATTTTAACAAAACTTTTTTTGAGAAAAATGAATCAAGATGGTGGAGGTTATCTTTTAAATGTTTGTAGTAGTGCAGGCTTTCTTGCGGGTCCTAGACTTTCTACTTATTATGCTACTAAAAATTATATTTTAAAATTAACAATGGCTATTTATGAAGAAATGCGAAGAACAAATAAAAATATTGTTATTAGTGCATTGTGTCCTGGGCCTGTGAATACAGAATTTAACAAAGTTGCCAAAGGCCATTTTTCGGTTGATGGAGCAAGTAGTGAATATGTTGCTAAGTATGCAATTAAAAAAATGTTTCAAAAAAAATTAATTATCGTGCCAACTCTTTCAATGAAGCTTGCTTTATTTTTTTCAAGATTTACTCCTTGGAAACTACTTCTTAGAATTACCTATCGAATTCAAAAAAGAAAAACGAATTAAGTTGGTTTTATCGCATGAGAAAATAGTTAAAATACGAACATATATATGCTATATTATTTTTGCATATATTTTTTGCGTTTTGTGGTAAAATAAATAACGATGAAGAAAGGTGTTCGTAGTATGGATAAAATTATAGTTAAAGGGGCAAGAGAAAATAATTTAAAAAATATAGATATAGAGTTACCAAAAAATAAATTAATTGTAATGACAGGAGTATCAGGATCTGGAAAAAGTAGTCTTGCTTTTGATACTATTTTTGCTGAAGGACAAAGAAGATATGTGGAAAGTTTATCTGCTTATGCAAGACAATTTATTGGTAATACAGAAAAACCTGATGTAGATAGTATTGAAGGACTTTCTCCTAGTATTTCCATTGATCAAAAAACAACCAATAAAAATCCGCGTAGTACCGTAGGTACTATTACAGAAATTTATGATTTTTTAAGACTTTTATTTGCAAGAATTGGAACTCCTTATTGTCCTAATCATCATATTCCTATTAAAAGTCAAAGTATTGAAGAAATGACTAATAAAGTTATGAGTATGGAAGAGGGAACCAAGTTAGAAATTTTGGCACCTATTGTTCATGGAGAAAAGGGAACACATAAAGATTTATTTGATGATTTAAGAAAAGAAGGATATTCTAGGGTAAGAGTAAATGGAGAAGTATTAAGTTTAGATGAGGAAATTCTTTTAGAAAAAAATAAAAAAGATAATATTGATGTGGTAGTAGATCGTGTTGTTGTAAAATCAAGCGAAAGAGGAAGAATTTTTGAATCGATTGAAACAAGTACAAAACTTGCTAATGGAAAAGTAGTATTTCATATTATTGGTGGTGAAGAAATTATAATGAGTGAACATTATGCTTGTATTCATTGTAATTATTCTATTCCTGAATTAGAACCAAGATTATTTTCTTTTAATAGTCCTTATGGAGCTTGTCCCGATTGTAAAGGATTAGGAACGAAACTAAAAATTAGTGAAGATTTAATTATTCCTAATAAAGAAAAAACTTTAAATCAAAATGCCTTGTTAGGATATACTATTGAAAATAATGTTCATAATACTACGATTAAAGCTGTATGTGAAAAATATGGGATTGATATGAATATTCCTGTAAAAGATATCCCAAAAGAAAAATTAGATATTTTATTATATGGATCAAAAGAACCTATTGAGATTAAGTATGTAGCTAAAAATGGAAATGTTCGTTATACAAATGATTATTTTGAAGGGGCTATTCCTAACTTAGAACGAAGACACCTAGAAACTACAAGTGCTTGGACAAGAGAATGGCTTGAGATGTTTATGGTAGAAACCGATTGCTCTACTTGTCACGGGACTAGACTACAAGACAGTGTACTTTCTATTTATATTAACCATAAAAATATTTATGATATGACAACAATGAGTATTAGAGAACTTCGTGATTTTTTAAGAGAATTAAAATTATCAAAAGAAGAAGAAAATATTAGTCGATTATTATTAACAGAAATTGATAATCGTTTAAGTTTTTTAGTTAATGTTGGATTAGAATATTTAACACTTCATCGACCAGCTGGTTCTTTATCTGGTGGGGAATCGCAAAGAATTCGACTTGCGACTCAAATTGGTAGTAAACTTTCTGGGGTACTTTATGTTTTAGATGAACCTAGTATTGGACTGCATCAGAAAGATAATGAAAAATTAATTCGTTCTTTAGAAGAAATGAGAGATTTAGGAAATACTCTAATTGTTGTAGAACATGATGAAGATACAATGAGGGCTGCAGATTATTTAGTTGATATTGGGCCTGGTGCTGGTGAAGAAGGTGGAAGAGTTGTTTCTAAAGGAACACCAGAAGAAGTTATGAATGATCCAAATAGTTTAACAGGGAGATATTTAAAAGGAATTGAAAAAATAGAAGTTCCGAAGAAAAGAAGAAAAGGGAATGGTTTATTTTTAGAAGTTGTCAAAGCAGAAGAGCATAATTTAAAGAAAATCAATGTGAAGTTTCCTCTTGGTAAATTTATTTGTGTTACAGGAGTATCAGGATCTGGAAAAAGTAGTTTGGTAAATGAAATTCTTTATAAAACGCTTGCAAAAGAAATTTATGGTTCCAAAGATTTGCCTGGAAAATGCAAAGAAGTGAAAGGGGTACAAAATGTTGATAAAGTAGTTATGATTAGTCAAGATGCTATTGGAAGAACACCAAGAAGTAATCCTGCTACTTATGTGGGAGTATTTGATGATATTCGTGATTTATATGCAAATACTAAAGAAAGTAAAATGCATGGATATGATAAAGGAAGATTTTCTTTTAATGTAAAAGGTGGAAGATGTGAAGCTTGCTGGGGTGATGGAGTGAAGAAAATTGAAATGCACTTTTTACCAGATGTTTATGTTCCTTGTGATGTTTGTCATGGGAAACGTTATAATAAAGAAACATTAGAAATTAAATTTAAAGGAAAAAGTATCAGTGATGTTTTAGATATGCGAGTGAGTGAAGCAGTTCAATTTTTTGAAAATGTTCCTAAAATTAAAAGAAAATTAGATGTGTTAATGGATGTTGGTTTAACTTATATTACTCTTGGTCAGAGTGCAACAACTTTATCAGGAGGAGAAGCTGGAAGGGTAAAACTAGCAAAAGAATTACAGAAAAAAGCAACTGGAAAAAGTATATTCATTTTAGATGAACCTACTACTGGACTACATACGGAAGATATTAAAAAATTATTAGTTATTTTAAATCGTATTGTCGACAATGGAGATACAGTTATTGTAATTGAACATAATTTAGATGTGATTAAAGTTGCAGATTATATTATTGATTTAGGACCAGATGGCGGCATTAATGGAGGAACAATAGTCGCGACAGGAACACCAGAAGAAGTTAGTAAAAATGAAAAATCTTATACGGGAGAATGGTTAAAAAAAGTATTGAAAAAATAAAGCAGTACCGCTTAGGTATCTGTTTTTATTTTAAAATTAATGTAATTTTGTTATACTTTTATTAGGGTGGTTCTATGAGTGAAGAAAGATTAAATCAATTACGTAAAGAATTTCAAAATGGAGAATGTATTTTGCTTCATCATTTAAAAAAATATAAACAAGTGAATTCTACTTTGGAACTTCTTCAATATGATATTGATCGTTTTGATACCAATTTGGATTATCATTATTTTCTTGGTATGTTTGAGTACTTATCTAAAGCTATTTCTTTAAATATTCAAGAACAGAAAAGAATTTATGAAGAATTTCAAGAAATACGTGTGAAAATAAAACAAATTATGCTTACTAGTAAAAAAGATGATAATAAAAAGATACTTAAAAAGACTTTAGGAAAATTAGAAATTATTTCTTTGGTTTTATGTAGTAATTTTGATAATAGTTATGAAAAAAGTAAAAGAGAACTTCTGTATCAACTTATTTTTGAAATTAAAAATTTAAAAGTTTTAAAAGATTTATTTGTGGAGCTTCCTCATCAAGTGAATTTATTAGAGCCGCATGGTATTCAATTACTTCATGATATATTTCAACGATATATTCTCGTTTTACAAAATTATTTAAAAGATGAAAATCAAAGTAATTTAGATGATTTAATGTATTTTGATCGTTTAATATTATTTCTTTTGGAACGAAATCAAAATTATATGAGTACGAATGTTGCGAAAAATATGGATAAAATATTAGAAGAAGCAGAAGAATATTGGATTGATAATAAAGAAAGAAAAGAAAAATATTTTTATTTTATTAGAAAATGGCGAGTTATTTTTTGGAAGTTTCGGAAAAATCCTAAAGAAAAATTAGAGTTACCTGAATTTAATGAAAAAGAATTATGCTATCAATTTGAAGTACATAAAGATTTTTCGGAAGGTTTATTAGAGAGTGCTAATTTTATTTGTATGAAATATGGGGAAAAGAAAAAAATAAAAGATATGCCTATGATCTATACAATCGATAGTGAGGGAGTTCCGGATAAAGATGATGGCTTTAGTTGTGAAAAAGAGGGTTCTATTTATCGTTTAGGAATTCATATTACAAATCCGATGTTTTATTTAAACGAATTGGATCCATTAATGGAAGAAGGATTAAAAAGAGGTAGTACAATTTATTATCATCATGAAGCTTTTGCTTATATGTTCCCACCAGTTCTTGCTGAAAACTTTTTTAGTTTAAATGAAGGGAAAGTTCGAAATGTTTTAAGTGCCTATTTTACGATTGATTTATCTTTAAAAAAAATTATTCAAAGAGAATTGAAGTTAGAACCTGTTTATGTGAAGAAAAATGATACTTATGAAAATGTATCCAATCTATTTCTTTATGGCTCAAAGGATAGTGCCTATTTAAAAACTTTAGAAAATATTCAAGAGTTACTTCCTTTTTTAAAACAATTTTATTACATAGATGATACTTATGCTTATATGAATTCGACTACTCATCCTATTGTTTATACCAAAGGAGAAAGTATGATTGAAACATTAATGATTTTTATGAATCATCAGGTCGCGACAATGGCATTAGAAGAAAATATTCCTTTATTATATCGTAATCATGTGATATCTAGTATTTATGAAGAAAATTTAAAAGAATTAAAAAAATTATTAGAGTTAGAAAAAAATAATCAAGTATATTTAAATGAAATTAATGTTGCTTTAGGACAGTATCCAAAAAGTAAGTATGAAGTAGATAATAAAGGACATTATGGGTTGGGACTCAATTGCTATACTCATATTACTTCTCCGGATCGAAGGATTGCCGATGATTATAATTTACTTTTACTTAAAAAATGTTATTTTGAAGAAATAAAAGAAGAAGAAAAGAAAATATTAAAAGAAAAATTAAATTTTATTGCCCATTCTATTAATGAAAGAAACTATGCTTTAAGGATGTTTCAAAAAGAATATAGCTTGTTAAAGAAAAAATAGCTTTTAGATAAGAAAAAAACATGGTATAATGAATTAGAATTTGAAGGAGAGTGGGTTATGAATCCTGTATTGTTTTCCATTGGTGGTTTTACTATTAAATGGTATTCTGTTTTAATATTAGCTGGTGTTTTGCTTGCCATGTGGTTGTTTTTAAAGGAAGGAAAAAAACATAATTATCCTGGGGATTTTTTGTTTAATTTATGTTTTTGGGTTATTATTTTTGGTTTTATTGGTGCGAGAGCTTATTATGTTTTATTTAATTGGAAAGAGTATGCTAGTGACCCGATTAGTATTTTAAAAATTTGGGAAGGTGGACTTGCGATTCATGGGGGAATTTTATTTGGATTTTTCACTTTAGTATTTTATTGTAGAAAGTATGCCGTTCGAACTTTTAAAATTACGGATATGGCAGTTCCTGGATTAATTATTGCTCAAGCAATTGGAAGATGGGGAAATTTCTTTAATAGTGAAGCTCATGGAGGAGATGTGTTACGTTCTACTTTAGAAGCATTACATATTCCTGAATTTATTATTGATGGGATGTATATTAATGGGGTGTATTATCATCCAACTTTCTTTTATGAATCTTTATGGTGTTTGTTAGGTTTTCTCATTTTAATTATTGTAAGACATTATAAATATTTAAAAGTGGGTGGACTTACTTGTATTTATTTATGTTGGTATAGTGTAGGAAGATTTTTTATTGAATCTTTAAGAACAGATTCTTTGATGTTTGGGCCATTTCGAGTTGCTCAAATCGTTAGTTTAGTTTTATTTGTGATAGGTATTCTTGGACTTATGGTTCAATCAAGAAAAGGAAAGTTTGAGGATCTTTATAGTGAACCAAATCATGAATCTATCCATTTTTAATTGACAAAATAAAAAAATTAAAAGATAATAGTAATAGATACTAGAAAGTGGTGTATAACCTATGAATCAAAAATCATTTTATATTGTTTTTGCATCTTCTTTGCTTATTTTATTTGTTTTAATTTATCAAGGAACTTTTGCTTATTTTACGGCAAATGTAACAGATGAAAGAGGAGAAAATGGAGGAGATACTTCTTTATCCACTGCAGACTTAAAAGATGTTACATTAATAGATGGTTCCAATAGTGGATTTGATGGTTGGATTCCAGGAGACTCTTATGAGTTTCATTTTAAAATTAATAATCCAGGAAGTCCTAATTTATGTGCAAAACTTATTTGGACTGATGTTACTAATGATTGGGTAAATAAGGAAGATTTAGTTTATTCTTTAGAAGATGAGGAAGGCAATGTCATTGTAGAAGAAGAACCTTTTCCAACAGAAGATAATGAAGTATTGGTATCTTCTTTCCAATTTAAAGGAAATAAAAAGACGACTTATACATTAACAGTTACTTATAAAAATGATCCATATAAAGATCAAAAAGATGATATGGGTAAGACTTTTCAAGCCACTATTACAGGTCAACTTACTACTTGTTCCACTGA
>CANPWX010000055.1 GCA_947585065.1 uncultured Bacilli bacterium
TCATAATTTTACCTCCATTATCTTTTATTCCATGTAATTCGCCCACGTGTTAAATCATAAGGAGAAAGTTCAATGGTAACTGTATCACCTGGTAGAACACGAATCATGCTAACTCGCATTTTACCAGAAACGTAGGCTTCTACAGTATGTCCATTTGGAAGTTCTACAATATAATCTCCGCCTTTTGTAACATCAATTACTTTTCCTTCCACTTCAATCTTATCGGACTTTGTATTTTTTGGTTGTCCAGTTTTTACAACATCTTTACTTTGTAAATTACTTTTTCGATCATTTTTTTTCGCCATATTTTATTCTCCCGTTAATAACTCATACCCATCGTCTGTAACAGCAATGGTATGTTCAAAGTGAACTGATGGTAATCCATCTTTTGTCACCGCTGTCCAATTGTTTTTTTGAATGATAATTTCCTTGCTTCCCATGTTTAGCATAGGCTCTATTGCAAGAGTCATTCCTTTTTTTAATCTTGGACCTACTCCAGGTTTTCCATAATTTGGAACTTCTGGATCTTCATGCATTTCTGTACCAATTCCATGTCCCACGAATTCTTCTACTACTGAATATCCATGAACATGTGCATATTCTTCAATTGCATGGCTAATATCTCCAATGCGATTTCCTGGTTTTATTTGTTGCAATCCAACAAACAAAGCTTCTTCTGTACATTTGACAAAATTACGAATCTCATCGGAAACATTTCCTACTAGGTAAGTTCTTGTCATATCAGATTCATATCCATTTTTACGAACAGTAAAATCTAATTTCACAATGTCTCCATCTTTTAATACTCTCTTACCTGGTATACCGTGAACAATTTCTTCATTAACACAAATACAAGCACTTGCTGGAAAACCTTCATAACCTAAACAAGATGGATATGCATCATGATTTATTATAAAATCATGTATTTTTTTATCCAATTGAGCAGTGGTTATTCCTGGTTTTATATATTTTTCCATTTCTTTATGTGCTAGATAGTTAATGTGTCCTGCTTCTTTCATTAAAGCAATTTCTCGTTCACTTTTAATATTCACTCACAACACCCCTTAATTTTTCAAAAGCACTCGTTTGGTCGAGTTCATTATTTGATACTACTTTCAAACTACCTTTTTCCTTATAATAAGAAACAATCGGATACGTACTTTCGATGTAAGCTTGGTATCTTTTTTCGAATGATTCTAAATTATCATCACTTCTTTGTACCAAAGGTTCCTTGCAATCATCACAAAGTCCTTCTTCCTTTGGCTCAAAGCCATCTAATATCACATTATAACTTCGATGACATTTTGGACAAATTCTTCTACCAACTACGCGGTCTATTAAAATGTCCTTTTCCACATCTATATGTACTGCAACTAAATGATTCATCCCCAAGCTGTTTAATATTATATCAAGTTTTTTTGCTTGTTGCAACGTTCTTGGTATTCCATCTAATATAAATGGAATCTTTTTATCATGATTTTTTAAAACACTTTCTATTAAATTTAATATAGTATCATCATCTACCAAAGATCCAGAGGATAAAATGTTTGCTAAGTTTGTATCACTTTTTGCTTTCTCTCTTAAAATGTCTCCAGTAGAATAGTGACAATATCCAAGTGTTTTTAAATAATCACTAAAAGTTCCTTTGCCAGCGGCAGGAGGGGCAAGGAAAATAACATTTTTCACTTGCGACCTCTTCTAGCAAAGCTTCTTGAAACTAAACCACTTTGAATTTGTTTATAAGTCTCTATCGCGACACCTACTACAATTAATATACCTGTTCCACCTATCGCCGCACTTCGATCTAAACCAGTAAAGTTAGAAATTAGAATTGGCATTCCTGCTAAAATTGCAATAAAGATGGAACCTACCAAAGTTAGTCTTGAAACAACTTTATTAATATATTTTACTGTTTCTTTTCCAGGTCTTACTCCTGGGATATATGCTCCACTTTTATTTAAATCTTCACTCATTTCTTCTGGATTCATTGCCATAAATGTATAGAAATAACTAAAGAAAATAATTAAAGCAATATAAATAATGAAGCCCGTAAATGAAGTATATAAAATATAATCATTTACAAATTCAATTGCATCGGCATTTCCTATAATATTTACTACAATAGATGGAATTGTAAGAAGCATTGACGCGAATATTACAGGCATTACACCAGCATAGTTAATTCGTAAAGGTAAATAAGATTGTTTTTCACGATACGCACTAACTGTTTTGTTTGCATATTGAATTGGTATTTTTCTTTCAGCAAGAGTTATCCATACAACTCCCACTATTACTGCTAAATACATTAGTAAGTAAAGGAGAAAGAATAATATTCCAACCCATGTGGCAAAAGTACCAGCACCTATAAACATTTGATAAGCACTTGTAAATACAGTTGGAAGAGAAAGAACAATACTTGCCATAATTAAAAGTGATTGACCATTTCCTATTCCTTTGTTTGTAATTTCATCTCCAAGCCATAGTAGAAAGGCTGTACCAGCACTCATAACTAATGTAATTTTTAATACCATTTCAATATCGTGAACACCAAGTAAGAAATAGGCAAGAACATACGATTGTACAAATGCAAGCCCAATTCCTAAATATCTTGTAATACGATTAATTTTTTGTCTACCAACATATCCTTGTTCTTTTAATTCTTTAAAGTAAGGAATAATATCCATAGTAAGAAGCTGTGTAACAATAGATGCACTGATATAAGGGGTAACACCTAGACCAAAAATTGAAAATTGTTCAAATCCTCCACCACTCATTAGATTGAATATTCCCATAAATCCTAAATTTCCTACAAGAGTATTCAACCAAGGAGTAGCCCAAACAATCGTAATACAAGTTCCAAGTGCATAGAAACCTAAGATCATTAAAGTAAAAAGTATTCTTTTTCTTAAATCTTTAGCTTCAGGAGAAAATAACTTCACGCCCCCATTTTTCATACTAAATCACCTCGGTTTTTCCACCAGATTCTTCAATTTTAGAAACAGCTATACTTGAAAAGCGATTTGCTTTTACCGTAAGTTTTTTTGTTAATGTGCCGTTTGCTAAAACTTTTACTCCACTAAGTTGTTTTTTAATAATCCCGCGTGATTTTAATTCTTCTGGAGTAACTACATCTCCATCATTAAAGTATTTTTCTAAATCACTTAAGTTAATCACAGCATATTTTGTTTCAAAACGAGCATTATTAAATCCTCTTTTTGGTAATCTTCTATATAAAGGAGATTGTCCACCTTGAAACCATGCATTAATTGTTGCACCACTTCTTGATTTTTGACCATTTTCTCCATGCCCAGCAGTTTTACCAGTTCCAGATCCAGGTCCACGTCCTACACGTTTTACATTTTTTAATTCTTTTGTTTTAGGTAAACTTTCTAATCTCATCTTATAACTCCTCTACTTTCTTTCCGCGTAAAGCAGCAATTTTCGCTGGAGTACGAACAGATTTTAAAGCTTCTAATGTAGCTTTTGCAACATTCACTTGTGTATTGCTTCCTAAACTTTTTGAAACAATATCTTTTACACCTGCAAGTTCAAGAACAGCACGTGCAGCACCACCAGCAATAACACCAGTACCTTCTTTTGCGGGTTTAATTAGAACTACAGCACGTCCAACTTTACCTGTTGCTTCATGAGGAATTGTACGATTGTCTTGTATTGCAACACGAACAACATTTTTATTTGCCGCTTTTGAAGCTTTTGCAATTGCATCATTGACTTCATTTGCTTTACCAGTACCCATACCTACAAGTCCTTTACGGTTACCAACAACTACAGTTGCAGAAAAACGAAAATGTCTTCCACCTTTTGTAACTTTTGTAACACGACCAAGATTAATAACTTTTTCTTCCAATAATTTTTTCTTTGGATCTACATTTTGAGTTTTTGCCATAATCGTACCCTCCTAAAATTCTAAGCCTGACTCACGAGCTGCATCTGCTAAAGCTGCAACACGTCCATGATAAAGATATCCACCTCTATCAAATACGACTTTTGTTATTTTTTTTGCTTTACATTTTTCAGCAATATCTTTTCCAACAAGTTTTGCACCTTCAATATTTCCACCATTTACTTTTAAGTTTTTAGAGGAAGAACTTACTAAGGTTACACCAGTTGTATCATCAATTGCTTGAACGTAAATTTCTTTATTGGAACGAAAGACACTAAGTCTTGGACATTCTTTAGTTCCACTAAGAGTTTTTCTTACACGTTCATGTCTTCTTAAACGTGCAACATTTTTTGATTCTTTCTTTATCATATTCTCACCTACTTAGCCGCTTTCTTACCTTCTTTACGACGAACATATTCGCCTTTATAACGGATTCCTTTTCCTTTATAAGGTTCTGGACTTCGAATTTCTCTTACCTTCGCCGCAAATTCATTTACTTTTTGTTTATCAATACCAGATAATTCCAATTCTGTATTACTTATACTTTTTACTGTAATTCCTTCTGGAGCTATCATTTCTACAGGATGAGAAAATCCAGCATTAATACCAATTTTGTTTCCGGATACATTGAAACGATAACCTACACCAATAATCTCAAGTCCAACTGTGTATCCTTCACTTACGCCAATTAACATATTGTGAATTAGTGAATTTACTGTCCCACTCATAATATTTGATTGGGATGTTGCATCTACTGGACTAGTATGAATTACTCCATCACTTATTTCAACTTTTACAAGTGGATTTATTACTAAATCTAAACTTCCTTTATTGGATTTAATAGTTAATTTGTTATCTACCAAAGTTGCTTCTACACCAGTTGGGATTTGTAATTTACGATTTCCAATTCTACTCATAAATTTCTCTTACCAAATATAGGCAAGAACTTCGCCTCCTAACTTTGCTTCTCTTGCTTCTTTATCAGTCATTAACCCTTTTGAAGTAGAGATAATAGCAATTCCAAGTCCATTTAGAACATGTGGAATATCTTCAGCTTTAGCATAAACACGTAATCCAGATTTACTAATTCTTTTTAAACCAGTAATTACTCTTTCTTTACGATCTCCATATTTCAAAGTAATATTAATTCTGTCTCCAGTAGTAGCTTTTACATACTCAAAATCAGTAATATATCCTTCTCTTTTTAATATTTCAGTAATTCCTAAAGTCATCTTTGTTCCAATTACTTCTACTGTATCATATTTTAATTGATTTGCATTACGAATTCTTGTAAGCATATCTGCTATTTTATCTTGTACCATCAGAATCACACCCTTCCTACCAACTTGCTTTTTTCACGCCAGGAATTTTTCCTTCATTGGCGAGCTCTCTAAAACAAATACGGCATAAATGATATTTACGTAGAACACCATGAGGTCTTCCACATCTTTCACAACGAGTATATGCTCTTACTTTAAATTTCGGTGTGCGAGATTGTTTTACTTTTAAACTAGTTTTTGCCATAGTGTCCTCCTATCCTTTAAATGGCATTTTAAATCCTGCAAGTAATGCCTTTGCTTCTTCATTTGTCTTGGCAGTTGTAACAAATACAACATCCATTCCACGAATTTTTAATACATCATCATATACGATTTCTGGAAAAATAAGTTGTTCTTTAATTCCTAGTGTATAATTTCCATGTCCATCAAAAGCAGTTTTAGATACTCCTCTAAAATCTCTTACACGAGGTAATGCAACACGAACTAATTTTTCTAAGAAAACATACATTTTTTCACCACGTAATGTTGTTTTTACTCCAATTGCTTGTCCTTCACGAATTTTGAATCCAGCAATAGATTTACGTGCTTTTGTAACAACAGCTTTTTGACCAGTTATTACTTCAAGATCTTTAAGAGCTGCATTAATAAATTTTTCATCCGTATGTCCTTCACCAACACCAATATTGATAACAATTTTTTCTAATTTTGGAACTTGCATAACAGTTTTGTAACCAAATTCTTTCATTAATGCAGGAACAATTTCCTTATTATATAATTCTTTCATTGTACTCATATATTCCCACCTTAATCTTTCTTAGCTTTCTTAGTGCTTTTTTCTACTTTTTTAACATTTGATACATGGATAGGAAGTTCCATATCAAATCTTCCTCCACCTTGATTCATGCTATTTGGTTTTTGATTTTTTACGGCCATATTTATGCCTTCTACAACAACTTTATCTTTTTTTCTGAGTGTTTTTAATACTTTACCAGTTTTTCCTTTATCTTTACCAGCAAGTATAACCACTTCATCATTTACTTTAATCTTCATAAATACCTCCTAAATCACTTCACTAGCAAGGGATACAATTTTCATAAAATCTTTTTCACGAAGTTCTCTTGCTACTGGACCTAATACACGAGTTCCAACTGGAGTTTTATCATCACGAATAATTACGCATGCGTTATCATCAAATTTAATATAACTTCCATCTGCTCTTCTAACGCCTTCCACACTTCTTACAATAACAGCTTTTACAACTTTACCTTTTTTCAAAGTTCCATTTGGAATAGCTTTTTTTACTGTACAAACTACGATATCACCAATATTGGATGATTTTCTAGTACTTCCACCTAAGTTACGAATTACAAGTACTTCACGAGCTCCTGTATTGTCGGCAACTTTAAGTCTTGATTCTTGCATTATCATAAGAATACCTCCTAAAGAATTACAGCTTGAGTTACAACTTCAACAAGCTCAAATCTTTTTGTTTTAGATAATGGTCTTGTCGCACGAATTCTCACTGTATCTCCTACTTTTGCTTCATTTTTTTCATCGTGTGCAGCATATTTTTTAGAATATTTTACACGTTTTCCATATAATGGATGTTTTTTATGAGTTTCAACTAAAACAGTTATTGTTTTATTGTTAGTCGCACTAACAACTTTACCAACTAACTCCGCTTTTCTTTTTTCGTTCATTATTTATTCCCTCCATCCATTTCTCTTTCTTTTAAAATTGTCATCATTCTTGCAATGTCTTTTTTAAGAGCATTAATTTTATGAGGTTTTTCTAATGCACCTCTTGCATTTTGCATACGTAAATTTAATAATTCACTTTTGCCAGTTTTAATTTTTTCTAGTATTTCTTCATTCGATAACCCACGAATTTCCTCAAGAGTCATTAGATTTCACCTTCTTTTTTTACAAATTTTGTTGTAACAGCTAGTTTATGAGATGCAAGTCTTAAAGCTTCACGAGCTGTAGCTTCATCTACTCCAGTAATTTCAAACATGATTTTACCTTTCTTTACAACTGCTACCCAATCTTCTACATTTCCTTTTCCTGTACCTTGACGTTGTTCAAGAGGTTTTCTTGTACGAGC
>CANPWX010000056.1 GCA_947585065.1 uncultured Bacilli bacterium
TCCTAAAAGAGCTATAACTGCTAACAATTCTACTAATGTAAATCCTTTTTTCATTTCACCACACTCACTTTTTAATTAGACTCTTAGTTTCTTTCATTTCTTTAGGAACAGCAATTTCCATGTATTCTAAAACAGTAGGCGCAACTTGAGTTAAATCACCATTACTATTTAATTCTACTTTTGGATCTGTAATAATAAAAGGAACTTTACTAAGAGTATGAGTTGTTACAGGAAGTCCCTTTTCATCAATCATTTGATCAGCATTCCCATGATCAGCTAAAATAACTAAAGTATAAAAATTTTCTTCTGCCTTCTCTTTTAAAACTTTTAAACAAAAATCTACAGTAATACAAGCTTTTACAGTCGCATCTAATACTCCAGTATGTCCAACCATATCAGCATTTGCATAATTCATAAAAATAAAATCAAAATCTTTTTCCATACATTGAATACATTTTTTAGTTACTTCAATCGCGCTCATCTCTGGTTTTAAATCATAAGTAGCAACCTTAGGAGAAGGAATTAAAAATTTTTGACAACCTTCCAAAGAACTATTACTCTCTCCGTCAAAAAAATAAGTAACATGAGCATATTTTTCTGTCTCCGCAATACGAGCTTGAGTAAATCCTAAATTAGATAAATAAACTCCTAAAGGATTAGAAACCGTTTCTCGTTCCAAAAAAGAATGAGTTTTAATTTTAGGATCAATCGGAAGAAAAGAAAACACCGAAACATCTTTTTTAATTCTTGAAAATGCTTCAAAAGAATCATTAACAAAAGAATCAATAATTTGTTTTGCACGATCCGTCCGATAGTTCATCCACAAAAGAACATCTCCGTTTTGTACTTCACAAAAATCTCTAGTTTTAATAGGTGGAATAAACTCATCGGTAATATTTTTCTCATAACATTTTTGAATAATGAAAGGAATATTAGGAGCATTTACACCAACTCCCAAAGTAAGTAAATCATAATACTTTTTCGTTCGATCCCAATTTTTATCACGATCCATCGCATAATAACGTCCACAAAGAGAAGCAATAGATCCTACACCAGTTTCTTCTATTTTTTCCTCTAAAGCATGAATATATTGATACATATCTTTTGTACCAGTATCTCTTCCATCACTAATAATATGAAAAGAAACAGAAGTAATATTTTCTTTTTGTAAAATAGGAAGTAATTTTAAAAAATGATCAATACTAGAATGAACTTTACCATCACTAAGTAATCCAATAACATGAAGTCTTTTAGAAGAAGTATGAAGATAATCAATCATCTCACAAAAATTTTCATTTTGCATAGGATTACCATCTAAAAACTCATTAATTAAAGCAATACTTTGTTTAATTTTTCTACCAGCACCAATCGTCATGTGCCCAACTTCACTATTACCAAATTGCCCCTTTTCTAATCCAACAGCTTCTTCACTAGCGTCCAATAAAGAATGAGGATATTTATTCCATAAATCCAAAAAATTTCTAGGAGGAGCCATCAATACCGCATTTCCTAATTTGTTATCACTATATCCAAATCCATCCATAACAATCATACATATCTTTTTCATATTGATTCCCTTTTCTAAATACTACCCTTATTACAACAATTGTAACATAAGAAAAGGAAAAAATCATTGTTTTTCCTAAAATTTTATTCATAATCTTAATTCTGTTATTAAAATTCAAAATTTTAAAAGAATTCGCAAATTTAAATAATGTTTATATAAGTGATTTATTAAAACATGATGAATTTAATTCAAGCACTGGGGAAAAAATTACTAAAGTCTTCTTCTATTACGAGAATACCAAAAGATTTAATTGATGATTTAATAGACAAATTAGAAAAAGATTCAATAACATCCTGAATCTTTCATTACTAATTTGTTTTTAAGTTATAAAAATTTTATTGATTATAAATTGTTTTACTAGAATTTGCTTTATTTTGAACAGTAACAGATGATGTTTTCGAAAACACTACATTAGAATAATTATAAATAGTATACCTAGAAGAAGATTGATTTTGAATAAGAGGATTTCCACTAAGAGTACAAACAGATCCTGTAAAATTTACAAGTGCCGTAGCTTCCTGCGTTGTAATTGTCCCTCCAGAAACTTCTAAATTTCCATGATTTTCAAGACTAGTATAAGAATTATTAGAAAAATTAGCAGTTCCACTAACATACATAGTAGAAGATTCATCATTAAAGACACTACTTCCTAAAGAAGCAGTAATACTACCAGATGAAATTAAAGCAACTCCTTTATTATATAATCCACTGTACCCAGATTTTGTAGTACTCACAGTAGCATTACCTTGTAAAAATAACTTTCCATCAGGATCATTAGAAATGGCATGAGACCCTGTAGACAAAATCGTTCCACCAAAAATAGAAAGTGTTCCATTATTCCATAAAGTACTAAATCCTTTCATATAAGATTTTAACAAAGCACCATCATAAATATAAGCAGTTCCATAAGTAGCAAGGGCACCCCCACCATTTGACTCTAAAAATCCACCCCGTACATACACTGTACCAGTATATTGATTATTCAAAGCCGGGCTATCTTCTGCATAAATATGCCCACTTAATAAAGTTAGAAAAGAATAATTTACTAAACCCTGACTACTAGAAGTATTAACATTTTGAATAGTAAGGCGATCATAATTTCGGATACTACCATAAATAGTATACGGATCAGTTCCATAACTTGTATAAGTTAGCTGAATATTCTTACCAGTTTTCTGTGCAAAAATACCACTGAAAGTTATATCGGATAGCAATATAATTTGACTGCCATCAATCACATGACGATTCGCCTCGTTTAAAGTAGCAAATGGATTTTCTAAGCTTCCATCTCCAGTTTCATCACTACCATCTTTAGAAACATAAATTTTTTCTCTTGCTAAATAAATGGACTTTGTAAGTTTTAACTCATGTCCAGCTTGATCTGTTACCCATGCTGTAATTGTATGCACACCATCTGCTACATCATAAGTACGATCAAACGTAGCCGAAGAACTTGCCGGTCCATCATCAATAGCAAAACGAACATCTTTGATACCACTTCCAGTATCGCTAGCATTTAATTTAGCATAAATGCCCAAACTACTTGTTGATAAGTAAAAACTAGTAGACGGATACGTTGTATCAACAAAGAAAGCATCACTACAACAAGTACAAGTAGAATAAACTGTACTAGTATTAGTAGGTTTAGCACACATTCTCTGAGCATTTGCTTGAGTTTCAAAAGAATAAGTGCCGTTAAGAAAAAGATTAGGAATACATTCTTCAGAAGAAGTAATACAATAATTTACATCAGAAAAATTAAGTCGCAACGATAATCTTTGATACCACTTACCCGTCCCCAAAACACTTTGATGAGTTTGAAATGCTACAGTTTGTTTCGTTTCAGGAACACTTCCACAAGTAACATTCTCTAAATACCGATCTTTAACAATTTGAGTTCTTGTTTGTACCCCAGCTTGACAAGCAGCTTCACAACTATTCCAATCAGTATAAGTAATATCAGTAGAACTACATTCTGAATATAAAGTATAACTTTGAGAAGCTGAATCAATATTTCCAATTGCATCACGAACGGTAACATAAATAGTATAATTTTGTCCATCATATTTCTTTGTATGATTCAAAATATCTTCATCTAAAATAAGATCTTTTGTATTTTGAAAATCTTCCCAAGTACAATCTTGTAAAAAACCAGTTTTAGAAATACACATTTTTAGATGATCTTTCCCACTTGTCTCATTAATAATAAGTGTGACATCAGCAGAATGATAACTCTCTTTATTATGAATAGATAAAGAAGAAATCTTTGGTCCATTATGCTCAACATTTTCAACTTTAAACTTGCTTGTTTCATCTAAAGTAGACTCATTAAGAACATGATCACGTACACAAATAGCATATTCACCATCATCTAAATATTCCACATTCTTACCAGAAGATCCAGACTGATACATAGCGTCATAGCAATTAGAAGAAGACACTATCGCATACTCTTTCACGCCACTTCCACTTCCATCACTAAGTTCAAATTCTACTCTTCTTTTATTTGCCGTAGCAGAATCATTTTCCACATGAATACTTCCATCAACAACAAAAGGCTTTTGAATATCTAATAAAACTCTTGTCATAACATTATTTGTAAAGATAGGCCCATCATCAGAAACTTGTAACTTTATTTGTAAACGAACATCAGTTATTTTTGATCCATTTTCATGAGTACTAACACCATATACTTGACATTCTTCTTGAAGAAAATCAGAAGAACAAGTAACAGGTTCTTGCCCACTCCAAAAAATACTTTGAATTTGCATATTTTGATATTCTGGTTTAATCCGAAATTTTACAAATACTTGATCCTGTTTGAGCCATGTATTAATAGGTAATTCTTGATTATTTTTATCAGTCAAATAAAGTTCAACCATTCCAAAAAGACTATCTAACGCATCAGCCTCATAACACTCTGTACTTTCTATAACATTTGCTACATAAAAATCATTCTCATAATAAACAGTTATAACATCACAACCCATCTCACGATTTGTTCTAGGATCAAGATATTCTCCAAGTTCATTATCAGCTTTTAATACCCCATCTTTAATAAGAGTTTGTACATCAAAAACACTTTTACCAGTTTCCTCAGCATACTTTTCAGATATTCGCTTTAACTCTGTAATTTTAGCATCATACAATTTAGAATAAATCGATTCCCTAATAGTAGTATATACAGGAACAGAAACTAAAACTAAAAGAGCAAGTAAAGCAATAATTGCTAAAAGCTCAATAATTGTGAAACCCTTATTCTGCATAGTACCACCTATTCTCTTTAAGAATATTTTAACACAAGAAAAAAGAAAAAAATAGACTATACATAAACATATAATCTATTACTTTCAAGTTTTAAAACATCGGATAACGTCACCATAAACTCAGAATTAGTAGGTTTTGCCCGATCAAAATCAATACTATGGCCAAAAACTTTATTCATAAGAGCAAAATCTGCCCTAGACCAACTAACCTCAATAGCATGGCGAATAGCTCTTTCTACTCGAGAAACAGTAGTGTGATATCGACTTGCTATTTCCGGATAAATTTCTTTTGTAATTCCACCAATCAAATCAGTAGACTCATAAAGCATTAATATACCATCTCTTAAATATTGATATCCCTTAATCTGAGAAGGAACACCTAAATCATGTAACATTTCAGTAATTTTTAGTTGCACATCATAACTAACATTCCTTTTAACAGAAATAGTATCCTTTTGATCAAACACCTCTAAAATTCTGGATTCTAAAGAATTTAAATCACAAGGCTTTGGCATATAATAATCAACATTAAACTTATTTGTCATTTTAATTACATAATCTTTACCATAGCTTGACATAACAATCACATGTTTATTTACATGAGCATTTTTCATGTCTTCCAATAAAGCAATGCCATCTTTTCCAGGCATAATAATATCCATTAAAAGAATATCAATTTCCTGTTCATGATTTTTAATATAGTCCATAACCAATGAACCATCATGAATAACATCCATAATACGAATATTTTTGTTGGTTTCAAAATACTTCTTAATACTACTCGTAAACTCCTTACTATCGTCTACTACTAAAGCATTAATTTGTTTCATTTTCTTTTCTCCCTCTTAAGTACCTCTACACCACCACGCACATTAATCATAGCAAATATTATGTCAAAAGAAAAGAAAAGATTTTGTCTAGTTATGTCAATCTATGTCAATCCATGTCGAAAAAAGTCGAAAGGTGTATTATTATAATAAATTTAAAACTATTCAGCAACACTAAGAGTATAAGCATTTGGGCCATTTGTTCCGTCTCCTCCTGAAATTACAACATCAGGTGACAGATAAATGGTAGGCAAAACCGCGTTAGGATAGTTCACACCGAAGGTGCTGACATACCCACTCGAAACCACAACGGACACGATGTTAGCATACCAAGGAAGAGAACGCGGAGATATTGTCCAATAAGTTCCTGATGTTGGTTTTAGCCAATCATTTTCTGCACAATCTGTATACGTATCCCAGTTATCCATTGCTTTTGCTAAACATCCTGCTCTATTTGTTTCTTCGGATGCACTATTTCCACTTGTTGCATATCCATAATCACTTGGATACATTAAACCTATTCCGTGATATCTTGGATCACTTGTTTTACTCCACTCCGTTGTTCTGTTTATTTTATCGCTACAATAATCAGTCCCGCTTGTACATATTTTTCCTGTATTACTACTTCTTTCATATTGATAAAAATTACTTGCTAATGCGCTTTGAGAACTACTTGTTCCATTTGCTCCTGTATTCCATCTAATACTCTCATCTATCATGGATTTTGCTGCATCATTTAATCCTGTGCTTCCAAAACCACATGAAGTATTGGTATTAAAAGCACTATTATAACATTTATGGGTATTACTTGTTCCATAATCATTATAATAATAATCATTTAATAAAGTTTTTAAATCAGCTTGACTCCATTCATTTACTCCAGATCCTTGATTTACAGTATCTTCTGAACTATCCCAACTAAACTCTCCAATAGAAGTTCTTCTTATTAATTTTACTCTTTGTGTAATAACAGGGGCGGAAGATATTTTTTCACTTGTTTTACTTTGCGACATATTTCCAGCTACATCAGATACTTTACATTCTACTTGATAGGTATCACTTATTGGAACATTTACAAGACCTATAATTCTCCAACCCGCTTGTTCTCCATTAAACGTTACATAGTTATTTGGATCTTTTCCTGCATATCTGTATTCTGGTCTTGCAGTCCACTCAGAACTTAAATTTGTTCCATCAAAACTATGATCTACTTCATATAAACCTATTCCACTACTAACTTTTTGTATACTACTTAACGTTTCTTTAGCATTCTCTGCTTCTTTTTTAGGTATTGTAAAATTTAAAATTCCTGTTTCACTAGTTTGAGTAATATCAGAAATACTTGTATCTGTTAAATTTTTTATTGTACAAGAATACAATGCTCCTGATTGATTTACTCCACTTCCTTCATCACTTGCAGTTACATCTACTTTAATATTTGTATCTGTGGTAAGTGTCGCGGTGACACTACTAACTATTGGTGGAGTAATATCTACTTTATATCCACTAGAACATAATGCACTTTTGTTACCTGCTACATCTGTTACTTCTACAC
>CANPWX010000057.1 GCA_947585065.1 uncultured Bacilli bacterium
ACAAATTATTATTATTCGTTGTTTTCACTCTTTGTTGGAGGAATTATAGTTCATGATAAAAAAAGAAATTGGAATTTTACTTATTCTAAGTAGCCTTTTATTTTTTAGTTTAAATTTTTATGAAGAGAAAAAAATTCAAGTTCAAAATGAAAGATTAGTTCAAGATTTTTTTCAGGAAGAAAAGCAAACTTCAATAGAAGAAAGTTATTATGGAGTTTTAGAGATTCCTAAAATATCTTTAAAAAGAGGATTTTATTCTTATTATTCTTCATTAAATAATGTGGATAAGAATATTGAATTAATATCTAATGATTGTATTCCGGGTAATAAATGTTCTTTTATTCTTGCTAGTCATTCTGGAAATAGTTCCATTTCTTTTTTCAAAAATCTTGATCAACTAGTATTAGATGATGAAGCAATTATTTATTACTCCAATACATCTTATGTTTATATATTAAAAGATATACAACATGTTGTAAAAAATGGTACTATCTCTTTATTAGAACCTGATACTAGTGAGTTAGTTTTAACTACTTGTAATCGTAAAAATGATAATATTCAAGACATTTATTTATTTGTTCAAAAAGGCTTTTCAGAAAATATTTAATTTTTTGATAGCCTTTTTATATCATATAAAATGCTGTCAAAACTATTTTTGACAGCATTTTAAAAAAACGTCATCTACATATTAAGATAAATCTACACTTACTCCTGGAGCATCATCATATATTCCTGTGGCATTTCCTATAAAATTGAAAACATTTCCGTACCCACCTGGACCAATAGAATAATTTTTAGAAATTGCTTCAGTTATATTTTTCTTAGCATGTTGATAACTACCATAAATGGTTCCACTATTCGTTGTAAGAAATGTTGTAGCTGTTTTGATATTATCAACATTTGGCACAAGTACTGATATTCCAAACCCATTATTAAATCTTTGAAAATTAGTGTATGTTTTCCCATAATTGTTACCTGTTACAACTGTATTGATTATTCTTGTAATAGTTGCATTATCTACTCTGGCACCCATCACATCATAACTTTTTACTGTTGGTGTTCCCATCCAAGCCATAACAAGTGTAATCATACATTCACTTGAACAACTACTATTAATAGATAAGGTTCTTAGGTGACTTGTAACAGTGTTTCCAATTGTTAATGGAACCATTATTTCGCTTTTTTTAATTTCATGATTAAATATATCCATTTCTTTCATTAAATTATAATCTGACTTTGCTAAGTATTGTTGATAACCCTCCCAGTACAATTCTGATATATATTGATATTCTTGTTGAGTTAAGTATACTCCATTATCGTTATAATAATAACTTTTGGCATTAACTTTTGGTGATATCACTCCAAATACTAAAACAACTACAATTATTAAAAATAAGGTTTTCTTTTTCATTTTCTTTTTCCTTTCTATAAACCTACTCAAATTTTTTTTATACTACATCTAAATCACCAACTACCTCTCTAAGAAAAATAATACAATATACTTTAAATAAATAGAATTGCCAAATTGGCAATTCTATTTATTTAAGATATTGATTTAAGTATTTTTGCTGAAATTGATTAATTATATTTTGTGTATCAACACATTTATCAGATAAACAAACAATATCTTTATTTTCTATTTTCCAAATATATTCTTGATTCGTTCTGAAATCGAAATAGTTTAAAATGTGATTCTGAATATCATAATTGTATAATATATCTTTTTCCATAACTGACAGTATTCCTACACTATAACTTATATGTGCATCAGAAGTATCCAATGAGCAGTTTTCCTGTTCATCGCATACAAAAGCTTTTTGAATTTTTATTTCATCAATATCATCTTCTGGAGAATATACACCAATATTTTTATCCTCAAAATTGATAAAATCATTATTAACAAAATCTTTAACAAAATTTAATTTTATTTCTTCATTATTTATCTCTAATATAATACTTTGCTTATTATGTATAAAATCTTTATATGATATTAAAGCATTATAACCATAGTTATCAGAAATAATATTTTGATAATTGCCTTGATATATCAGTTTTCTTTCATCATTAAATATTCTGTATATGGATATTTTTTGAGGAATAGGATTTATATCTCCGATTTGAAAATATATTTTGTTTTTAGATAAAATTAATAAACCATTTTCTACTTTATATGTGGCAGAACTACCAAAAAATTTATAAACATAAATACTGTTATAATTTTCCAAAAAATAAATACTGGCCAATAATATAAACGTAATAATTAAAATTAGACTTAATATTAATAAAATAATTTTTAATTTATTCATTTTTTTTATTATACTTTTTAAATATTTATATAAAGACATCCGAATTTGAGTTTTATTTTCTTTTGTTATTCTTTCACCAATTAGAAGTTCGTTAAGAGAAATATCAAATATTTCAGATAATTTATATAAGTCATCTAATCGTGGATATCTTTTTCCTTTTTCCCAACGATTAATAGTTGAAGTATCAACAAATAATTTAGATGCTAGTTGTTCCTGACTCCATTTTTTTTCTTTTCTAAGTTTTTTAATAAATTCGCTAATTTTAACATAATCCACTACTAACACTTCTTTCATAAATAAAACTATCACAAAATTTAAAAAATAAAAAGTAAGTCTAACTTGCATATAATATTACTTTATTTTCTTTTTATTATCATGCATATTCTTTTTTATTTCAAAAATTTAATTTATTTGACTTAAGATCCATTTTTTAATTTCTTCATAAGTTCTATCACTTACTAGAACACTTTTTTCTTTTTGATTTTCAAATATAGTAATTATTGGCGTTATTTTATATAAAGAATCCGTATATTTATTATCCTTTAGATATATATCTGTAAAATGATTCATAGTATCTAAATATTTTAAATAAATTTCATAATTATCTTTCTTTTCATTTAAAATATTTTGATAGCTTAAGAAATAAATAGGAATGTCTAATTCTAGTTGAATTTGATCCATTTTATCTGCTAGATTTTTATCAAATGTTCCATATAAATCGCAAATAACAGCAATTGAAAGTTCTTTCTTTTCTATTAATTTTACATACTCCTCTAATGATATTTCTTGCATATTTTTAAATGCGAATGGCTCTAAAGTATCATTGTGAATGTTATCGCAAGAGCATTGAAGCAAAATCATAATTATTATTATACCTAAACCAAATATTTTTTTCATTTTCATCCCTCTTTTTTTATTTTTTAATTAATTCTGTTATTGTATATTTTTTAATAACTTTTTTAATATAAATGATATTTAAAAGAAATACTATTCCTGTTATAATGAATAAACAGAGGCAATTAATTAATTTGAACTGAAAATAAGAGAATAATTTTAAAATATTTACTTTCTTTAAAACTAAAACAATTATAAAAACAAGGACATTGCTAATAAGAAAAGCTAGAAAGAAAAATTTATTGAAAAGAATTGTGATATATTTTGTAATTTCCCGATTGGTAAATCCTATCGCTTTCATAATTGCAATATTTTCTTTTTCATGTTTACAAAAAGTATGGACAGTAATTAATAAAATAAAAATTATAAATAGGATTATACAAAATAAAAATGCAAATAAAAGATTTTTAAAATTATAATAAATATTTTGTTCTGTTTTACCAGAATCATCAAATAGATTTGCTTTTATATTTATATTTTGAAAAAATTTTAATAAACTATTTACTTGTATTTCATTTTCTAAAATAATATGATATCTTGAATTATCATTATAAATTTTGTTTTCTTGTATTAATTTTTCCATTATTTCTAATGAGGTATATGCTAATCCATTATA
The DNA here is from genome assembly GCA_947585065.1 of uncultured Bacilli bacterium. Classification (GTDB taxonomy): domain Bacteria; phylum Bacillota_I; class Bacilli_A; order RF39; family UBA660; genus Ventrenecus. Next base: position 3,817 of record CANPWX010000057.1, read on the forward strand.
ATCCGTATTATTATAAATATCTAAAACATAACCCAATGTTTTTTTAGAGTTATAACTAATCTCTATATTTTCTCCTATCAACTTTTCTAAATTTAATTTCATATTATTGTATAACACTTCTTTTGGAAAAATAAAACAGATGTTCACTTGGCAATCTTTATTTGTTAAATATTTTAAAGGTATTCCTTGTAATAATATTTTTCCTAAATGATCTGTATCAAATAGCAAACTACCATAATCTTTATAAATGTCAGTTGAAAATCCATGTTCTATCAAAAGTTCTTTTAATTTATCAATCTCTAACTCTTCAGGCAATGTGAAAATGATATCTCTATTTTTTAATTGATCGGTAATGTTTTGATTAATGTATTTATTAATAGTTGGAAACAAATTCAATAAAATTAATAAACTTGCAAAACAAACTGTTAACATAATTAAAAGAAAGCTATACAATTTTTTTGAAATTTTAAAACTTTTTAAGACAATATTCATGATTCACTCCTTTAGTATTTCCACGATTGGTATTTTACTAATCTTTTTTAACATAATCAAATTGATTATTAGTGGAATGAATATAGAAATTAAAAATGCCAAGAAACATCCTATCCAATTAATTGATAAATGAAAATTAAAATATAATGCACCTTTCAAAAGTATTCTTTTTATGATTGTTGAAAAAAATATATTGATAAATAATGCTAGGCAAAAACTTACACAACTAATTATTAAAGATTCATAAAGGAAAAACAAAGCATTCATTTTTGCGGTGTATCCTAAAGCAGTATTTATAGCTAATTCTTTTTCTTTTTCATCTAATCGTTTTAAATTTAAAATAATGATCATGATAATTGTAATAAAAAACAGAATAATAATAACGACTGTAAGTATTGAAATAATCTGACTGCCAGTTTCTGAATCAATTCTAGTCACATTTTCAGGAAATAGTCCTTCTTTTTCTAAAAGTATTTGTAAATTATTTAAGTTCTTTACATCATCTATAACAAAATAAATAGGATAAAATACTTCAATGCCCTCTTGAGTATTACTTTCAAATGCTTCTTTTTGATATTTTTCATTCAATCGCTGTACCGTTTTAAAACTCGAATAACAGATTTCACCTGTAGAATAGGAATAATCATCATCATATAATCCCACGATTGTAAATTGTTCTTTTTCTTGTTGTCCAGCTAAAGATAAATCTGTTGTTATTCCTAAATAAGATTCCATGTTTATCCTATCACTTTTATCATTATCTTCACTTGCAAAACTATCAGGGTTAAATCCTTTAGGACATATTAAAACATTTTCATCTTCATATTTTTTTAAATTTTCTCCTGAAATTAAAGGTAATCCGTCTTCTGGAGCTCCAAATATATAAAAATAACCATCATGTTTATCATCGACAAAATTTAATGCTTGTCCAACAATGCTTAATCCTTTTGCGTTAAAAACTTGAACAACATGAGGGAAATTTTCTAGTTTTTTTAATGCTTCCTCTTCCGTTATATTATTAAAATCATATGTCACCAGAAATAATCTATAATTATAAGATTTATTTGTCAAATCATCCCAAAAATTTAATAAGGAATCTCTAAATGAAATTCCAAAAATAATCAATGTTAATAAAATAGAGAGTAATATAACATTGATTATATTTTCCTTGCATCTTACAAAGTCACGTAAAGCTTTTTTTAAATAATTCATTTTTTATTCACCAAGCTTTCCGTTATTCATATAGAGAATTTTATTAGCATATTGTTTTACTATGTCACTATGTGAAACCATTATAACGCATTTTCCATTATTAGCAAGTTGTTTTAATGTTTCTAATACATATTTTTCATTATCTGAATCTAAATTTCCGGTTGGTTCATCAGCTAAAATAATACTTGGGTTGTTTACGAGTGCACGAGCAATGGCCACTCTTTGTTGCTCACCACCTGATAATTCTTTAGGATAATGCTCAGAACGTGTTTCAAGCCCTAATTCTTTCAATAATAAAAGTGATTTAGATTTTCTAATCGTAGAGTTTATACTTTTATCTAAATACATTGGTAACATTACATTTTCATATGCCTTTAATTTAGGATTTAAATAAAAAGATTGAAAAATAAAACCAATCTCTGTTGCTCTTATATGTGCTTTTTCATTTTCACTCATAGTTGATATAGGAACATTATTAAGTAATATTTCCCCTTCTGTAATTTGATCTAAAAGACCAATACAGTGAATTAAAGTGGATTTTCCACTACCTGAGTGTCCCATAATTGCATAAAAATTTTTCCCTTCAAAAATATAGGAGATGTTATTAAGTGCTTGAATTGTCTTATTTTTCATTTTGTAAGTTTTTGATAAATTTTTTATTTGTATTTTCATACTTCCTCCGAAAAATATTATAACAAAATTCATAATGAGAGAGCAAGTAATTGTTCTCTCATTATACTTATAAATACTAACTACTCATAACAACATGATCAGAAACAACTCCACCGTAAGTTATTCCATCAATAAGTGTTGAAAATTCATAGTGACGGGCACCAGCTGTCAAATATCCAAAATCTTCATGCTGCGAAACGTTTGCAGAAGAAATTTTCATTATTTTAACATTATTAGTGAAAGATCCACTAACACCAGTAACTAAAGAAATTTTCAAATTAGTATAACCTCTGTTATTATAATTAGTCCAAGAATTAATACCAATCATAATTTGATTAGCACCGGCTGTGTAATAATTATCTGTTCCTCTAACAAAGTCTCCATTTCCAATATTTAAAGTCGTCACGTAACTTGATGCACATACCGCTATACAACTTACAACAGCAATTATTAGTACAAAACTGCTACCAAAAATAGATAGTTTTGCTTTTCTTTTCATATTTTGTTACTCCTTTCTAAATTATATATCACACATATATAATCCATAATTACAATTATAATGACTATTTAATTATGTATTTTTTTTAATTTTTTCTCCAGTTCTGTTTAAAGAATATCAAACAAATCTTTATTAGGGAATTGACAAAATGGCAATTTCTAATTTTGCTATTTTGTCAATTTTTTTTACCAAGCTATTTGTTATTTACAAAAATCTTTAAAACCAAGATTTTTTAATTTTTATAAACTAAAAAAAAGTCCAAAAATTAATTATCTAATTTCTCGACAGTTACTATCATTTTTCTCTTTCATCTCAAAGTTATCAACTTTGAGTAAATTGTCTTTATTTGTTGTATTTATTATAACTCTTTTCTAGTTATTTGAAAATATTATTTTTTGATTTTGTAGTCAACCTCT
>CANPWX010000058.1 GCA_947585065.1 uncultured Bacilli bacterium
AGATCCTGGAAATATTTATTTTGCTTTTTATGTAAATGATGGAAAAGAAAATAAAATTCAAAAAGAGATGCCAACAAGAAACTATGTTTTAGATGAAGAAAATAGTTTTTGTGAAGTAAATGGTGAAAGAGATGAAAAAATTAAAGTTACTTTAACTGATGAATATGGAATTTATATAACTGGTGTTACATCTTCAAGAACAAAATGTAACCTTTATTTTGTAAGTGGAGCATTTATCTTAGGAAAACCTATTAAAGCTATTACAAATGGTGAGGGACTATATGAAGTAACACATGAAGATGTAAGTGGAACCATAAATGATAATGGATTTAAAGAAACAGAATTTCGATATGCTGGGAAAGATCCTAATAATTATATCTTGTTTAATGATGAACTATGGAGAATCATTGGACTTGTAAATGTAATGGTAGATGAAAATAGGGTAGAGCAAAGGATAAAGATTATTAAAAGTGAAAGTATAGGAAATTATGCTTGGGATACAAATAATATTAATGATTGGACAAAGGCAAGCTTAATGAAAGAATTAAATGAAAATTACTATGACACTTTAAATGACAATGCAAAAAGTTTGATAGACGAAAATATTACATGGAATATTGGTGGAGAAGAATCTTCTAACAAACTACTTTTAGAGTATTATAAATTTGAACGTGGAAATAAAACATATAATGGTCGGGATTATATTTGGTATGCAGGCAATACAATAAGTGAAAAATTCTTTCATAGTATTGGACTAATTTATCCATCAGATTATGGATATGCGACAAGTGGTGGTGAAGTCACTACAAGAGAGAAATGTTTTTCTCAAACTCTATATACTTTGGATACAGAATGCGGAAATAATAATTTTTTAAAGCCAAGAAATAATTCCATGTGGACTTTAACTCTTGCTTCACACACAAAAGATTATGCTTTTAGAATTGCTCATTTTAGTGGTGGAGTATCTATTCCCGATGATTTCACTGTTTCTACACAGTTCTTAGTTTATCCAACACTTTACCTAAAATCAAATGTGAAAATTATGAATAATGGACAAGATGGAAGTATTGGAAATCCGTATCATTTACAACAAATTTTATAGAAAAAGATGATTTTAGATTGTGGATTACTATCCACTTTTTTCCTGGCTTTTTTTCCTCTTAATTCCTATAGTTTTTCCTTTTTATTCACAAATTCACATATTGTTGATAACTTTTATAAACTTTTACACACTTATAAACTATGATGTTAATAAAAAAATGTTGATAATGTGGATAAGTATATTTTCTATCTATATTATCTATTAGATTTCTGTTGATAACTTGTGGATAAAGTGTTAATATAAAATTCGTACTTTTCAAGTAGATAAAAAAAGTGTACAATGAATTTGTAAAAAGTTTTTAGCGAGCGGGGTGGTGAAATGGATGAAAAAGATCTTTGGCAATCTGTAATAAATGAAATCTTACCAGAAGTTAACTCCGCGTCTTTTAATGCTTGGTTTCATGATCTAGTTCTTGTTAAAATAAAAGATAATAAAGTATATATTCAAGTCCCGATGGAAATTCATAAAAAAATTCTTAGTACTAATTATTTTGAACTTATTGATAATGCTTTTTATAAAGTTACTAATCAAAATTATGAATTTGAATTCTTATTAAAAGAAGAACTTGATACTTTAGATATTCATCAAAATGAAAGAGTTGAACCTCCATCTTTACCAAATGTGCATAATGTGGATAACTTTTCAAAAGTGGATAACTCTGTTTCTAATATCAAAAATGATGATGAACATTGGGATTCTAATTTAATTGAAACACTTAATTTTGATAATTATATAGTAGGTGACTCTAATCGTCTTGCAAAAGTAGCTGGTATGATTGTTGCAGAACATCCCGGAGAAGTGCATAACCCATTATTTATTTATGGAAAGAGTGGGCTTGGAAAAACTCATTTAATGCACGCGATTGGAAATTATATTGTGAAACATTCTAAAAAGAAAGTATTATACACTACAAGTGAGATGTTTAAAGATGATTATATCAACATTACGAACAATGATGGTAATAATTTGCAAATTGTTGCTGATTTTAAAAGAAAATATCGCGATATTGATGTATTAATTATTGATGATATTCAATATTTAGTTGGTGCTGAGAAAACACAAGGAGAATTTTTTCATACTTTTAATGCTTTACATCAAGCAAATAAACAAATTATTATTAGTTCGGATCGAAGTCCTGAAGATTTAAAATTATTGGAAGAAAGACTTACTAGTCGTTTTAAATGGGGACTTCCAGTGGACATTTATCCACCAGATTTTGAACTTCGATGTAATATTATTCGAGCTAAATTAAAAAATATGTCGATTTCTGCTAAATTAGATGACAGTGTTATTGAATATATAGCTAATACTTTTCAAAATGATGTTCGTTATTTGGAAGGGGCTTTAAATCGACTGATGTTTTACACTTCTATGATGGTTCCTGATAAAATTGATTTAAATTTTGCAGTAGAAGCTTTGGGAGATTATGGTAATTCTAATATTTATAAAACAAATAGCATTGAAGGAATTCAACAAGCAGTTGCTGATTACTATAAAATTACTGTAAATGATTTAAAAGGAAAAAGAAGAAATGCTGGGGTAGCTTATCCTCGACAAATTGCAATGTATCTTTGCCGTGTTTTGACGGAAGAAAATTTAAATCGAATTGGACTTGAGTTTGGAGGAAGAGATCATTCCACAGTTATCCACGCTTGTGATAAAATTACCTTAGACTTGAAGACAAATAAAGTATTGGAAGGGGAGATTAAAGAGATACAAAATAAAATGTAATGTGAATAATTTTTAGCTATGTGGAAAGTTATCCACCTAAAAAAATTGTTTTAAAACTGGATATTATGGAGCTTTTGATTTGTTATCCACATTATCCACTGTATTAATAATAATATGATATTATAATAGAAAAAGAAAGAAGGATTGTATTTATGAAATTTGCGATTGATAAAAGTATATTATTAGAAAATTTAAATAATGTAGCAAGAGGTGTTTCCTCTAAAAATGTAATTCCTGTATTAAATGGAATTAAGTTTGAACTTACGAATGAAGGACTTACTTTAATGGCAAGTGATAGTGAACTTACTATTGAAACTTTTATAGAAAGTAAACTTATTAAAAATATTGAAAGTACTGGCACGATTATTATTAGTAGTAAGTATATTTTAGATATTATAAGAAAGATGCCAAGTGATATTATTAATTTTGAAATGATGGATAGTTTAAAAATTAAAATTTATTCTGATTTTAATCAATATAATTTAAATTGTCTTGATCCAAGTGAATATCCTAGTATTAAACTTACTACTCATAAAGATCCTGTTGTTATAAAAGGTGATATTTTAAAAGAACTTATTAATCAAACATCTTTTGCTATTTCTACTCAGGAGTTGAGACCTATTTTAACTGGGCTTAATATTAAAATAAATGGTGATTTGTTAGAATGTTTAGCTACAGATAGTTATCGTCTTGCTAAAAAAAATATAAAAATAGATACTCCTATTGAAGAGGATGTAAATATTGTTATTCCTGGTAAAAATATTGTTGAACTGGAACATATTTTAGTAGATGATGACGATGTTTATATGCATGTATTTAATAATAGAGTATTATTTCAATATAAAAATATAAAATTTCAAACGAATTTATTATCTGGAACATTTCCAAATACTTCTAATTTGATTCCGACAGAATTTGAAATTATTGTACAGACTAAAAAGAATGATTTTTTAGGAGCTGTTGATCGTGCTTCGCTTTTGACACAAGGAAAAGATAAAAATATTATTAAAATGAAGATTGAAAATAAAGAAATGATCGTTAATTCTTATGCTTCTGAAGTTGGTAAAACTGAAGAAAGATTACAGGTAGATACTACAGATACAGCTAATATAGATATTTCTTTCAGTGCAAAATATATGATGGAAGCTTTGAAAACTATTAAAGAGGATGATATTTTAATTCTTTTAAATAATGATGTGAAACCTTTAGTTATTAAAGCCGTATCTGATGAGTCTTTAATTCAACTTATTTTGCCTATTAAAACCTATTAATAATGTGTTTCTTTGGAATGATTTTTTGTGAATACATAGAAATTCTTATGAATCTATGTATTTTTTTATTTTTTGTAGAATGTTATTAACTTCTTTTTTTAAATTTTCCTGTTTTTGTCATTATTCGACAAAATATGCGTTTTTAATATGTTATTCTAATCTCAATTTTCTTAAGGGGGAATACATTATGGAAAATTATGTAATTAATGATGGAACTCTTGCTATTATACCTATCACTAGTTGTATCAGCGAAGTTTATGAAGAGAAAAGACATTTTTTGGTTTCTAATTCTACTACGAATATTATGGATTATAGTTGTCGATATTTTGGCAGTAGTTTAGAAGGAAGAAGAAAAGGACGGAATCGTTAATTGGTGTTTCTTATAAAGTACCTATTATTGTTGAGGAGTCTAATAATATTATCTTTTTTCCTCTTGCTTCTACTCGTAATAAAGATACTGCTTGGATTCGATTACAACATATTGCTCGTTATTATCGAAATGAAAATGGTGTTGATTTACTTTTTTCTAATGGTGTGCAAATTCATGTTCGTTCATCCTATGGAATTATTGATAATCAGATCTTACGTGCTACTCGGTTAGAAAGTGCTTTAAGGGGTAGAAAAAATACAAAAAAACGTTTTAAAACGGAAAAAAATGTGTTATAATTAATTTAGGTATAGGAGTATTTACATAGAGTCATTTTTTCTATAAACATGATTTAAGGGGCAATATTATGAAAATCGAATCTTTAAAGTTAATAAATTTCCGAAATTATGAACGTTTAGAAATTAATTTTCATTCTATCCTAAATCTTATTTATGGAAAGAATGGTTCAGGAAAAACCAATTTGGTGGAAGCTATTTATGTTTTAGGACTTACCAGAAGTTTTCGGAATGCATCAGATAAAACCTTGATTTATGATGGGAAAGATGTTAGTAAAATAGAGGGAAAAATTGTGCATAAGTCCATGAACCTTTTTACTGTTTTACTGAGTAAAGATGGGAAAAAAGTTAAAGTGAATGATCATAAAGTTTCTAAAATTAGTGAATATATCTCTAAATTGCCCATTATTTTGTTTCATCCTGATGATTTAAGATTTATAAAAGATACTCCAAGTACCCGAAGAAAAACTTTAAATATTTCTATTTCTCTTTTAAATTTAGACTATTTAAAAGTTCTTAACCAATATAATGTACTATTAAAACAGAGAAACGCTTATTTAAAATCTATGATGATTAATAATCGTAATTCAAGTGATTATTTGGATATTTTAACTTCTAAATTAGTAGATTCTGGTCTTTATATTTATGAATGCCGAATGAAGTTTATAACTAACATTAATCACTATTTAAAATCTTTTTATGAATCTATTTCTGGTAAAGAAGATTTGGTTATTCGATATTTTTCAGATTATGAAGGAAAAACGAAAGAAGAAATATTAGAACTTTATCAAAAAATGATTCAAAAAGATTTAAGTTTTGGTAAAACAAATATTGGGGTTCATACGGATGATTTAAGATTTTTTCAAGATGGAAAAGATTTGAAAGACTATGGAAGTGAAGGGCAACAAAAAAATGCGATTATATCTTATAAATTTAGTGAATTAGAATTGTTTAAAGTGAAAAATGGCAGTTATCCAATCTTTATTTTGGATGATTTGTTTAGTGAATTAGATGAAGAAAAAGTCCATAATATTTTGAAATTATTACCTCAAGATATTCAGACATTTATTACAACAACTAATTTAGCTCTTTTTCCTTCATTAGATTCATTTGAATATAAAAGTATTGCTGTGAAAGATGGCAAAATTGTAAGGGAGGATGTTCATGAAAGAAGAAAATAAGAATCAATATGGTGATGAAGCGATTCAAGTTTTGGAAGGCTTAGAAGCTGTTAGAAAACGACCTGGAATGTATATCGGTAATACGAATGAGGCTGGACTTCATCATTTGGTTTGGGAAATTGTGGATAATGCTGTTGATGAAGCATTAGCTGGATATTGTGATGATATTGAAGTGGAAATTGATAAAGGAAATGTTATTACTGTTAAAGATGATGGTCGTGGAATGCCGACTGGTACTAATGCTAAAACTGGGTTGTCGACAATTGAAACTATTTTTACGGTACTTCATGCTGGTGGTAAGTTTGGTGGAGGCGGATATAAAGTTTCTGGTGGACTTCATGGAGTTGGTGCTAGTGTCGTAAATGCTTTATCGGATTGGTTAGAGGTTCGGGTTTATCGTGATGGAAATGTTTATATGATGCGTTTTGAAAATGGTGGTAAACCTGTTGAACCTTTAAAAATTATTGATCATTGTAGTATGGAACGAACTGGTACGACTGTTACTTTCCATGCGGACCCAACGATGTTTGAAACTACTATTTATAATTGGGATATTTTATATAAAAGATTACAAGAAATGGCTTTTTTAAATAAAGGTGTACGGATTACTTTGATTGATCATCGGGAAGATGAGAAAAAAGAAATATTTCATTATAATGGTGGTATTATTGAATATGTTAATATGCTTAATAAAAATAAAACTCCTTTATTTTCTGATGTTGTGTATGTAGAGGGTAGAGAAGATGATATATTAATTGAAGTTGCTATGCAATATAATGATACTTATAATCCTCAAATTTATTCCTTTACTAATAATATCCATACTACAGAAGGTGGAACGCATGAGGATGGTGTAAAACAAGCTTTAACTCGAGTGATTAATAATTATGCGAAAAACGCTAAAATTTTAAAAGAAAATGATGAAAGTTTAACTGGTGAAGATGTTCGAGAAGGAGTTGTTATGATTATTTCTTGTAAACATCCAAATCCTCAGTTTGAAGGGCAAACAAAGACAAAACTTGGTAATAGTGAAGTAAGAAAGATTGCTAGTGATGTTTTTGGAAATGGTTTTGAACGATTTTTAATGGAAAATCCTGAAGCAGCACGACTTATTATTG
>CANPWX010000059.1 GCA_947585065.1 uncultured Bacilli bacterium
GGAGTAATGGAAAATGGAGTTGTCCAAGAAACAAAAAAGGGAACACCTCAGGGTGGTAACTTAAGTCCATTGCTTTCAAATATTATGTTAAATGAACTTGATAAAGAGCTAGAAGCTAGAGGACTAAATTTTGTAAGATATGCAGATGATTGTCTAATTATGGTTAAATCAGAAAAAGCAGCGAATAGAGTAATGGGAAGTATAACTACATTTATAACTAAGAAATTAGGATTAAAAGTAAATGTAGAAAAGAGTAAAGTAGCAAGGCCTAATGAAATCAAATATTTAGGTTATGGATTTTACAAGAAAATTAATCAAAATAAATGGAGACCAAAACCACATATTAAATCAATTGAAAAATTTAAAACAAAACTTCATGACATACTTATAAGAAATAAAAGTATAAATTTAGATACAAGATTACTTAAACTAAAACAAACAATATATGGTTGGGTTAACTACTTTAAAATTGCGGACATGAAATGTTTTCTTGATAAAATAGACCAGTGGATAAGGAGAAAACTTAGAGTTATTATTTGGAAACAATGGAAAAAGATAAAGAAAAGATATACTTGTCTCAGGAAATTGGGAGTAAATCATAGGGATGCCTATGTAACAGCCAATTCCAGAAGAGGATATTATCATATAGCACATACTAAAATGCTAGAAACAGCAATATCAAAGGAAAGATTAAATAAAAGAGGTCTAGTCAATTCACTAGACCATTATCTAAAAGTTCGTGTTATTACAAATTAAACCGCCATATACCGAACGGTACGTATGGTGGTGTGAGAGGGAAAAGTATTCATAAATTATGTTGAAAAGTTTTCTCTACTCGATTGGAAAAAATTAGAAATGATACCAAAGAATAACTTTACCGCTAGCCTCAGTAATTTTCAAACTATAAATATATCCATGGAAATATTTATCGATAGCCCAGTTTGATCTTCCTAAATAATTATATGTCCTTTCAACATTTTTTATAAATGTATCATCTATAAATTCTTCTGTTGCTATTACTTTGCCATCTCTATACATTGTTTCGGACATTCCATTGCTTGTTTTTGAAAATATTGCAGTAAATTTTAATTTTTTTCCATAACTTATTGCATTATCCACATATAATTCATTCTTATTATCAGCATCATTCATATAGTATACACCTGCATCTAATTGACCTTCACTAGGATTTGCTACAAAAATATTATCTGAGCTTTGTCCGCCTCCAAAATCAAAAATTCGTGCCCATTGTTTAAAAGATATCCATTTGGCCTCAAATTCCACAGTAAAACCATCAGCCCAGTTAATAGTATCTGGTAGATCTAATATATCAACATAATCATCTTCGCCGTCAAAAAAGATTCCTAAATTTCCATCTTCATCATTTTGAACAAGTGCACCACCCATAAACGTTCCATCATAACCATTTCCTGATAAATCAAAAAGCATATTATCATGATAGGTTTTTTTGAAAAATAAATTACACTTTGTATGATTATCTTTTAATCCAGAAATAGTAACATTCCACAAATCTTCGTTAAAGTCAAGAATAACATTAGAATCTTTTTGGCCTAAAACTCCACAGAAACTATTTTCTTTATCAAAAATAACTCCACTTCCTTTTTGAGGCATTTCTTTTTGGATATTGTTATCAACATAAAAAGCAAAATAAATATCACCAGAATTTTCAATTTCACCATTTATAATATTAAAGTTATGATTGACTTCAAAACTTGCAAATGTCTTATAAAGGATCACACTTCCTATTAATAGAATACAAATAATAGTAAATAGTACGACACCAATCATCTTATTATTTTTCTCTCTAAATCTTTCTAATTTCATAACTATATCCTTTCCATTTTCTCAAAGTTACCTACTTTGAGAAAATAGAAAAAAGATACGATAAAATAAGAATTTATTTATATATTGACTACAAAATCAAAAAATCATATTTTCAAATAACCAGAAAAGAGTTATAATATTTACAACAAATAAAGACAATTTACTCAAAGTAGGTAACTTTGGGATTTTATTTTTTTGCAAAGAAAAAAGTATTTTTCATACTTTATCTTGGATTCACTAAAACTTGTCCTTCAGCTAAATAGACTACTCCATTTTTCTTTAGTAAGTCTTCTGGTGTTATTTTAAACATATTCGCGACTATATCCACTGTATCTCCTTCTTTTGTTATGTAATAGCTATAACCACTTTTTGGAATTAATATTTCTTGATTTGGATAAATATAATCTTCCATTGATAATCCATTTAATCCTGCTAATAATTCTGGATTTATATTATAACGTCTTGCTATTCCATATAAGGAATCTCCTTTTTCTACTGTATAGTAATTATAATAATTTTGATTATTTTTGGGTATAATCTCTCTGTCTTCAGACATTTTCATCACTCCTAATATTAGGATATGTGTCTATTTTAGATTTGGTACTAATTTATAAATAATACATTTTCATTATTAAAATTCCATTCAAAATAAGTTATTAAGGGAATGGAGCCATATTTATCTGTATAACTATATATTGTATCATTTATTAAATAAATTACTTCATCATTCCATTTTTGTATTATTTTTGTTGGTGTATCTTTTATTAATAATTCTTTTAAAGAGCCGCTTGTTTTCCATAAACCATTTTCTATTTTATAATCTATGGTATTCATTCCTTCAAATATTGCATTTTGATTTATTAATTTTGTGATACTCATTTCTTTCCAACCATTTTGATAGGTCTTGCCATTTTTAGTACTTGTTCCTATTTTTTTCATGGTTTTCTTTTTAATATTAATTACCCATTCTATTTTTTCATGTTTGTCAACTAAATAGATTTCTTCTTGATCAACTCCCAAAATGACACTTTCAAAATAAATCGGATTTTTTAAATTCCATATTTCTTGTTTTCCGTTATTTAAATTTAACAAAATTACGGAGTTAAAAAAATGTTCTTCTTCAAAATTTGGAATCCATAGATAGTTTTGAACTTGAGTAATTAATTTACTATCATAAATATCTTTCGAAAATAGCTCTATTTTTTCTTTATTATTCTCTGCAATTTTATAAAATCCACGATAATTCCAAATATAAAAAGTGTGTTTTAGATAATTAGAGATATTTATTTGTTCATAAGTATCATTTGCTTTTGTAAGTGTTGATATTTCAAATTGTGACTTCATTTCTTCTGATGTTAAATAAAGGGAAACTTGGGTATTATTTTGCAAACAAATTGGATTTAATTTAATTTTTTGACTTATTGGTAAAATACATGTTTCGTTTTCTGTGCTTTTTTCTTCAATTTTTTTTATTATCTTTTTAGAATGAAAATTTACTTCAGGTAAAACTGTATAATAAATTATTTCTCCTTTTTTAATTTCTATATCATAGGTATTTTCTTTTTTATTATAATTTTCGGTTATTTCATAATCTTGTATCGTATATTTTTCTGTAAAATCTTTTTTTCGGAAAATAAGCCAAACGATTCCTAATAATATGGCTAATAGTAACAATAAAGCAACTAAACGTCTTTTTCTTTTGATTTGTTTTAAATTCCATTTATTCATTTTTCTTGGCTTCCATCATAAATGAAGATATTTTTGTTTCTATTTCTACTAACGATGATTTTGGCAAATTGGAAATAACTACTTTTTCTTTTATTGTATCAATGACAATTTTTCCCCAAAATAAACCATCATAGATTTGCATATCATTATAAAGATCTGGAGTTATGCTATTTAAAACATATCCAAACAATACTCGTTTTTGTCCTAATAATATTCTTTTATCTGTTAATGCGACGACGGCAGTTTGAAAAAAATCAAAAGGAGATTCATTTTTTTGTCCAGCAAAAGCATATTCTATTTCTTCATCAGGATTCACATGAGTATCAATTATTTTTGCGTTTTGAAATAAACGCCACGAAATACCTCCATGATATTTTCTTTTCCATTTTGTAACTAATTCATAACACGTCATACCTTACCACTTCCTTGATTGTATTATATCGAAAATTCTCCTAAAAATCTAGGTGTTCTAAAGAAAAAAGAAGCTATTTTCTAAGCTTCCTTCGTTTTACCTGTCCAAGTCCATCCTTCTACTTCTTTAGATTTACTCCAAATAATTTCTTCTGAACTTTCATTTGTTTTTGTTGCATTTATTCTTTCTGTATAATCATCATCTATACATTTTGTTCCTGAATTAGTATATCCAAATGGACAACGATAACCGATAAATTCTGTTTTTTCTGGAATAATACATCTGGTTCCTTCTAGGGTTGCATCTAAATTTTGGCAATAATAATAACTTTCAGTAGAAGCTTTTTTATAGCATCTTGTATTTTGACCTGATCCGGTTTTACTATATCCTTCTGGACAAGTATATACTGCTTCTTGACTTAGTGTTGCATCAATTGTATAAACGCATTTATTATCGCTCGTTAAATCATATTTTGAAGAGCAATAATAAGTTTCTTGAGTATTTTTTGTTGCATTTTCGTATTTATAACAGGTTGTGTTTGCTCCAGTTCCTTTTTTTGTGTATCCTTCTGGGCAAGTATAAGTTCCTTTTATATTACGGAAGCTTGCCAAAGTAACTTTTACACATTCCGTTTTATTTTTATCTAATTCAAAATCACCAGTACAGTATCTTTCTTCATATGCTTTATCATAATGTTTACAAGTACTTCCACTTAACTTGTCATCTCCATCACAGGTATTTACATATTTTCGGACATATTTTTTGTAAATAATATCGTTTTCATCTTCTTTTTCTATTTCGTATTTAACAGTATCAGTATTTGTCACTTTTCTTGTCTTTCGATAAGTTACTTTTCCATCAAATAACCAATCTGTAAGTTTTTTGGTTGCTGTATAAGTCGTATAGCAAGAATTTTTCGTATCATCTTTCTTACCAGTTAAACAACGTACAGAGTAATTTTTACTTACACGACATTCGTCACCATTTATTAAATCTCCTTGTTTGCAATAAGCTTCTTGTTTGTTATAACTAGGATATACTGTGTATAAACATCTTGATCCATCTGGAGTAGAGCCATTTGGACACGTGTAAGTTGTTTGAGTTTTTGTGTAGATTTTACCATAATTTACACATTTACCATTTATGAGATCATATCCACTCGGACATGTATAATTTTTTTGATTTTCTACTAATATAGGATCTACATATACATATTCACTAGAGCTTGGTTTAAAATAGGCACGAGTATTTTCTTCAGGAATAATTCGATAAATTGGTGTCGCATCTTTTACAACTGTTTGATTTAATTTTACACAGTAACGACCGGCATTTTCGTATCCACTTGGACATGTATATTTTGATAATGTTGAAACATTTCTTTTTAATTCATATAATAATGTTGAAGGACTTCCAGCACTTTCTTTATATGTTACTGGATAAACTACATTTTGAGCTGTTCCACCACAAGTTAAATAGACATTTAAATCATAGTCTTCTTCTGACACTTTTGTTAATGATACCTGACTATATTCTTTATTACAAATATTCTTTTTTTCATCTTTCAATTCTTTTATTAAGTTGCCATTTATCATATCTTGTAAAGTCATAGAAACTTCCTCATCAATATTTGCTGGACGATGATTTTCTACTTTATAATAAACATAGGCTACTTCTTTCATTTTTTCTAAGTTATCAGTGAATTTATTTCCTCGAAAAATTTGTCCAATTTTTGTTATAACAAATATTAATAGAAATGCTACTACTAAAAAAATTAGTAATTTAATTAAAACGGAAGGCCAATCTGTTTTAAGACCTACAAATTTTTGAACTACTTTTTCTTTGATTCCATTTTCTTTTTCTTCTTCTAAAACTTTTTCTTCTGTTATTTCTGGAATTTCTTCTTTTTCCTCATTTTCTAAAATTTCTTCTTCATATTCTTCAAAATATGGTTCTATTTCTTCCTCTTCTTCAGGTATTTCTATTACAGGATTTTTAATTCTTTCATTTTCTTCTTTTATTGTATTATTTTTTTTAGTCGTTTGTTTCTTTGTGTTTTCTTTTTTTTCATTTTCCTTTGTATTTTCTGTATGGATAAAGCGTGCTTCTTTCTTTTTACTTTCTTTTTTTGTTTTTTTCATTTCTTCATCGTACATAAAAATTCCCCCTTACATGACCACATATAAACATTTCTTGAACTTATTCTACCTTGAAAGTGTTGAAAATGCAAGTATTTTATGATAAAATGTTACTTGTTTGGGGAAGTTTTTGGGTTCGACCTTAATTACTAATTGGAATTGCAAGTAGTAGGCATACTTTAAATGCGACAATAAAATAAATGACGAAGCTAATTATGGCTTTGCTCCTCTTGCTGTTGCAGCCTAATAAGTTAGGATAGGAGCACTCACACATTACTTTTACTTGTAGAGTAAGTGCTGGGTTCATTCATACAAGTTCTATTTTTTCTGTTGTTTAGGTAGAAAAAATGAAAATTTACTAAACTTATTTTCTCTTTTGGTGCGTTGGATCCGATAGAGAAAAGACATAGAATTCCAACTAAACTTGTAGATGTTTCAAGATAGGATTAATGGGACAGGGGTTCAAAACCCCTCTTCTCCACCAAATTTTTTTACTACCGATCCTTTCTTATTTTGATTGGATCGTTTTTAATAGAAAAAGAAGAGGTATTATGGAATTTTTTTTAGAAGAGCCAACTATAGAAAGAAAAGAAGATGTAATAGATTATTTCAATGAGTTTAATAGCTATCATTCCCCAGTAAATGGTTCGAGTTTATTTGAAACAATGCTTTATGGTAGCAGTTATGAGGACTGTCTTCAAAAAGTAAATAAACTGATGGATCAAGATTATGCTAAAAGTATTAATAGATTACCTGGAAAAACATTTTTTTTGATTCGTAAAGAAGATAACAAACTAATTGGAATGATTAATATTAGATATCTTCCATCAGAAAATACAAATAAGTTTCTTGGAAATATAGGCTACAGTATAAGACCTACAGAACGAAGAAAAGGCTATAATAAAACAAATTTATATTTAGGACTTAAAAAA
>CANPWX010000060.1 GCA_947585065.1 uncultured Bacilli bacterium
GGCTTTATAGCTCAGTCGGTAGAGCAGAGGACTGAAAATCCTTGTGTCAGTGGTTCAATTCCACTTAAAGCCACCAGATAGATACCAAACTCGGAAAGTTCGAGTAAAAATAGGAAACGTACTTGGTTATAGTGCGTTTTTATTTTACGATTATTTGTCAAAGAAATTTGCATAAAATAAAAAAGGAACATTCAATATTGCAATGCTGAGTACCAAATAATTTGTGTAGCACCTAATTCAAACTGTTTGAGTTAGATGCACTTTTAATTTAGAATTACGAAAAGTAATGCTATAAGTAAAAGGATGACAACGATTAATTATAATGTTGTAAAATAAAGATTTTGAATATAATTCTTGTTAAATTATTTTAGAATTAAATTTTATTATTGTTTTAAAATTGTAGATTCCTATGTCACTCGCACCGGATAGATATCAAACTTGAACTATTATGATTTAATGTTTTAGAATATATTTCTTGTTTTTTTTAATACTTTTTATTATAATGATAAATAGAAAGAAGTTGAATTTGTTTTGAAGAAAGATAATATGTTATTAGTTGGTTTATTAGGACTTATTGTAGTAATCGCGATTGTCTGTGCTTATTTTGCATTTACTAGTCAAAAAGAAGAATTTAAAGATGCTATAAAAATAAAAGAAGAATATCAATCTTTCAATGATAAAGTAAATGAAAGTAATAAAAAAGAATATCCAATTGTGAATTTAAATGATGATAATCCTTTTGTTTATAAAACTGAAGAAGAAATTGTTCAAATATTAGAAAATGGAACTGGTATTATTTATTTTGGTTTTCCTAGTTGTCCTTGGTGTAGAACTTTGCTTCCTGTTTTAGAAGAGGTTGCAAATGAAAACAATATTGGAGAAATTTATTATTTAAATATTTATGATATTCGTTCTATGTTCTCTTTAGATGAAAATAAAAAGTTAATTACAGAAAAAGAGGGAAGTAGTGATTATTATAAAATCTTAGATTTATTAAAAAATTATTTGGATGACTATATCTTATATACCGAAGATGAAAAAAGTGTGCCAACGAATGAAAAAAGACTTTATGCTCCTACATTAGTTGCTGTTCAAAATGGAAAAATTAAATACTTTCATGAAGGGACTGTTGATACTCAAAAAGATGGATATGCTAGTTTAAATGCTAATGAAATTAGTGAATTAAAAAGTACTTTAAATGAGCTTGTCAATTCTATTAATTTTGGAGTGTGTGATGAGGGCTGTTAAAGCTCTTTTTTTCTTGAGTATTTTTCTAATCTCTTTTATAATATAGTTAGAGAAGAGGTGGTATGGATGAACATCACACTTTTACCAGCAGATAAATATATAGTGATGAATAAAACAATACTAACCGAACAAGATCGAAAAAATATTGTAAGTTTTTATGAACCGATTATTGGTTCTAATGCTGTTAGTCTTTATTTTACTTTATGGAGAGATTTAGATCGATATGCATTTGTAAGTACCGACTATTCTCATCATCATTTAATGACTTTATTGAAGTCTAATTTAGAAACAATCAAAATTGCAAGAAAGACTTTGGAAGCAGTTGGATTATTAAAAACTTATTATGAAGAAGGAGAACCTAATAATTATGTCTATGAACTTTATTCTCCTATGACTCCGAAGGAATTTTTTGCTAATCCTATTTTTAATGTAGTACTTTATAATAATATTGGAGCTAGGGAATATGAATTATTAAAAGAAGAGTTTCGTACTGTACCTTTTTCTTTGAAAGATTATCAGGAAATTACTTCTTCTTTTGATGAAGTATTTAAATCTTCTAGTGATTCGGTTTCTTTTGAAGCGATTGGAAGAGAAGTATTACCTCTTACTATGCAAGATCAAGTAGATTTTGATTTATTAGTATCTAGTTTACCGAAAGGATTAGTTACTGAAAAAACATTTCCTAAAAGGATGAAGGAACTGATTAATAATTTAGCTTTTGTTTATAATTTAGATACTTTAAAAATGTGTGAGATTGTAAGATTATGTATCAATGAAAAAGGGGCAATTGATAAAGAGGAATTAAGAATTCAAACGAGAAAATACTATCAGTATAATCATCAAGGAAAATTGCCAACCTTGATTTATCGTACGCAGCCAGAATATTTGAAAGATCCTTCTGGTGATACTTCTAAGAAAGGACGAATTATTGAAGTTTTTGAAAATACTTCGCCTTATGATTTTTTAAAAAGCAAGTATAATACTGGTATGCCTACGAGTCGAGATTTAAGGCTATTGGAATATTTATTAGTTGATGTAGAACTCAAACCGGCTGTTGTAAATGTTTTAATTGATTATGTTTTAAAAAAGAATAATAATAAATTAAATAGTTCTTTTGTTGAAACAATTGCGGGACAGTGGAAAAGAATGAATATCCAAACTGCTAAGGATGCGATGATAGTTGCTGAAAAAGAACATAAAAAAATGATTAATAAATTAAATAAAGTAAGTAATAAACCAGTTTCTAGTGAAGTTCCTGTTTGGTTTGATGAAAAAATTGAAAAAGAAAGTATGACTGAAGAAGAGACATTAGAATTGGAAAGTATGTTGAATAAATATAAAAATTAGGAGGTGTCAAAATGAATTTATCCTTTCAAGTTGAAAAAGAAAAATTGGAAGAGAATTTAAAAGAGGCTTGGAAAGATCCTGCATTTGTTGAATTAGTTCAAGCTTATCATTTAACAAAAGAAGAGATATTAAAGAAAGTTACAAAATTACAGGATGTCGTTTCTAGTAAAAAAAATTGTGAAAATTGTAAAGGATTATATGAATGTAAAAATCCATTATTAGGACATCTGTTGGTACCTAAAAAAGAAGAAAATATGTTTTATTTTTCCTATCAACCTTGTAAATATAAAATAGAAGAAAATAAAAATCGAAAAAGTGAATTTGATTTGAATAAAGAAGCTCGTATGAAAGATATTGATGTTACCGATAAAAAACGAGTGAAAGTTATTCGATGGTTGGATCATTTTTATGAAAATTTTGATTTTTCTAAAACACAGAAAGGACTTTATTTAAATGGAAGTTTTGGATCTGGAAAAACGTTTCTTATCAGTGCTCTTTTTCATGAGTTATCTGAAAAGAAAAATGTGACAACGGAAATTATTTATTTTCCAGAAGTTTTAGTTACTCTTAAAGATTGGGATCTTTATGAATATAAAATGAAATATTATGAAACTGTTGATTTGTTATGTATTGATGATATTGGTGCTGAAAAAGTGAGTGAATGGAGTCGAGATGAAGTCCTTGGAACGATTCTTCAATCACGAATGACTCTTCATCTTCCTACCTTTTTTACTTCTAATTTAACTTTGGAAGAATTAGAAATCCATTTTGAAGGAAAAGAAAAAGATAAAATTAAAGCAAGAAGAATTATGGAAAGAATTCGTTTTTTAACAGAGGATATGACTTTAATAAGTGAAAATAGACGGCATTAAGAACATTTTTTCTTTAGATTTTCTATTTCACATTCCATTCTTTTTAAAACGTTAATAATAGAATCCATTTGAGCATTATTGTCTTGGGATTGATTTGTTTGCATTCTACCATTAATTAATGTGACTTGGCCTGCATAGGCAAGAAGATAATCTCCAAATAAAACAAGCCAGTTACCAACACTGACTGCTTCATTTGGGGTAAGTTCTGGTGAAATTACTGCTCCGATAATTGCTGCTGAAATTGAATATAATTGGGGATCTATATTGGGAGGAAACATAGATTACCTCCTTTTTTTTATTATATGATGTTTGTCCTAAAATTATTTGTACCATATGTAAATGGTAAGAATATACTACCATAGAAAGGTATGATATCTATGGAAAAAAAAGCATCAGATTTATTGGTAGGTGAAAGTGGGATTATAAAAAAAATAGATTTAGAGGAACAAAAGTATTTTAAAACACTTCATTTAGGGGTTTGTAAAGAAAATCGTATTCAATGTGTTTTTAGAAGTCCATTAAATGATCCTATTGCTTATAAAATTTATGGTTCTGTTTTTGCTTTGCGTCAAGAGGATGCTGAAAAAATTATGGTGGAATATGCATAAAAGAGTTTGTTTAATAGGAAATCCTAATGTTGGTAAGTCTTCTTTATTTAATCAACTTACTCATAAAAATCAACATACAGGAAACTGGACAGGAAAGACAGTAGAAAATGAAGTGGGGGAATTTGTTTATCAAGATACTTTATGGGAGGTTATTGATTTACCTGGAACGTATTCTTTGATTGGGGAGAGTGAGGAAGAAAAAATTGCTAGTCGTTTTGTTTTAGAAAAAAATTATGATGTAGCTTTATTAGTCGCGGATGCAACCAATTTAGAAAGAAGTTTAATTTTAATTTTGGAAGTTTTGGATGTAACTAAAAATGTAATAGTTGCTTTAAATTTAATGGATGAGGCTCAATATAAAAATATTTTTATTGATGTTGAGGCTTTGAGTCAATTTTTAGATGTACCTGTGATACCAACTAGTATGATTCATAGTAAAGGGTTAGAGAATTTATGTAATGAATTAAATAAAACTCATAAGGAAAGTAACATTGATATTATTCATATGGATAAAATAAATCATTATTTTGAATGGATATCATCTATAAATAATAAATCTAATGGAGTGTTGTTGTCTTATTTAAGAGAAGGTTATCCTAATAAAATGAATGAGAAAGAAAAAACTATTTTTCATTTTTATCAAAAATATATTACGCGAATAGATGTTATTGAAAGTTATCAAGCTTTTGGAAAAAAAATTTTGGCAAAGGTTTTAAATCGAAAGGAGGAAAAAGAGAAAAAAGAAGATCAATTTTGGAATTCTTTATTAAGTAATAAAAAGTTCAGTTATCCTTTTCTGTTATTGTTGTTCTTTTTTCTTTTATTTTTAACTATTTATTTATCGAATATTCCTTCTGAATGGTTGTTTTCTTTCTTTGAAGGATTTGAAGGCATTTTTTTGAAAATTTTTTCTTTTCTTCCCAATAGTTTATTACATGGGTTAGTATATGGTGGTTATCGAACTCTTTACTGGGTTGTTTCTGTAATGCTTCCACCTATGATGATTTTCTTTCCTTTATTTGCTTTGTTAGAGGACTATGGGTTATTGCCAAGAATTGCTTTTAATTTAGATAAACCTTTTAAAAAATGTGGCTCTTGTGGAAAACAAAGTCTTACAATGTGTATGGGACTTGGTTGTAATGCAGTTGGTGTTACAGGTGCGAGAATTATGGAGAGTAAGAAAATGCGTTTGTTATCTATTCTTACAAATGTTTTTATTCCTTGTAATGGGAGATTTCCTGCGATGATTTGTGTTATTAGTATGTTTTTTATAACGGATCGATCTTTCTTAGGTAGTATTTTTGCATCCTTTCTTTTATTGATGATTATTTTGTTAGGCGTTTTTATAACTTTTTTGGTTACTAAAATATTGGATCGTTTTATTTTAAAGAATGAAAAACCAATGTTTATTTTAGAGCTTCCTTCTTTTCGGAGACCTAATTTGTGGTCTACTATAAAAAATGCTTGGAAAGAAAAGGCACTTCATGTGTTAAAAAGGGCAATGGTGGTTTCTTTTCCAGCTGGAATCCTTATTTATATTTTAGCTAATGTAAAAATACAGGGAGTTCCTTTATTTGCTAGTATTACTCATTTGTTTAATCCTTTTGGATTATTTATTGGATTAGATGGAGTTATTCTTCTTGCTTTTCTTTTAGGATTACCGGCAAATGAAATTGTTATACCTATTCTTTTGCTTGGATATACTAGTTCGGGCGTTTTAGCTAATTATGAATCTTTGGAGCAATTAAAAAATATTTTTATACTAAATGGATGGACTCTATTTACGGCTATACGTTTTTTACTTCTCAGTCTTTGCCATTTTCCTTGTGCAACTACGTTATTAACTATTAAAAAAGAAACAAATTCTTGGTTTTATGTTTTTCTTTCTTTTCTTATTCCAACTGTTATTGGGCTTTTCCTTTGTTTTATTGTTTCTCTTTTTGGTTAAAAAAAATAAGTTCTTTTATTCGAACTTATTTTTCGTCTTTTTCTTTCTTTTCTTTATTAGGTACTTTTTTATTAATTTCAACAAGTTCTTTGTGAATCATGAGAATTAATAAGCATCCTTCGAAGATGAGACGTATCATGATATTACCAATGAATAGAACTAATAAAAATTGAATGAAAGATGTACTAATAAAACTAAAAGAGGAAATTGTAATATAAATTGCAAATACTAAGTAGCAAATTTTAAGAATTGATTCTAAAGACATTACTTTAAAACTTAAGAAGTTGTAAAGTTTTTTAGTAAATCCATTATAATTTTCAGCATTTTTTGGATTTAAAAATGTAAAGTAGAGTACAATTCCAGCACATAATGCTACAAGAAAACTAACTATCCCCCATACACTTGCGTCATTACTAGTAGTCATTTGATAGCTAAATGGATAATTATTAGACATATTATATAAACTCCTTTCTTAATTATATCTTATCAAATTCTATGCCTAAAGACAAGAAAAATGATTTTATGGTTTACTTTTTCTTTGCAAATTATTGGTTCTATGATACAATGAACTTGAGCCGACATAGTACAGTGGTAGTACGCATGCATGGTAAGCATGAGAGAACAGTTCAATTCTGTTTTTCGGCACCAGATTGATTGAAACTCGGAAAATTCGAGATTAATATAAAAACTACTATCAAAATTAAATTGAAGTAGTTTTATTTTGTCAATTTAGAAAACACTTGTATATTGACTATCAATTTGCGTATATAAAATAATTGTAATAATATTATAGAGCTCTATTATCTCTTAGTTGAAATAAATCTTTCAACAAAATGTATTCATAATTTTTCTCCTATACAGATACAACATTAAGATTATTAAAGTATTGCATAACATTATTAATTACTTCTTCTATTGGAATGTTTAACC
>CANPWX010000061.1 GCA_947585065.1 uncultured Bacilli bacterium
TTCAATGACCTCGTTGAACTTATAAGTTACTTGTATTATAATACATTTTTTATTATATGTCAAATTTTTTAATTTATTCTCTTTTCTATTGACAAAAATTTTTTTTATTGATATATTTAGTTCAGTTGAAAAAGAGAATAAAAAAAGTGCCCGCTAGGTATTGGCGTACCTATCGAGCAGTCAAGTAAGTTTCCTACTAAACTACTCGACAATTTCTATACATAATTATACTACAAAAGTAAGAAATGTCAAGAGAAAAAAAGAAAAATTATAGAATAATCTATATTTTAGTAAATGAGTAGAGGTAGTTGGAAATAGACTAGCTCTTTTTTGATGTTAATTAAATATAGATTATTTTATAATCGAGTTGAGAAGGTACAGAAAGTCGCAACTTAAAACAAAGGACATAGAGTGTCGCGAGCTGATGTAAGAGAAGTCGCGTGCAGTAACAAAAGAACTCTACTTTTGTTATGTGTGTAGGAGAGAACTGGACGCCGTATAAGACTCTCAATAAAAAAAGACGGGCGGGGTGGAACTTCCATAGAGGGTTTATAGTTGTAAAAAGTGCGGAATGGAATGTACAAGCCTTTTTATTATCAAAAGGAGCAACTATATTGATATTAAAAAATCAAACTTTTAGAGGGCAAATACAAGCGATAGCGACCGCGGGTATTAAAATAAAAAGCAAAGTAATTCGAGTATTAGCGGGGTTACTTTGCTTTTTCGCTCTTGCTCCCTTAGGTATTGTCTTTTGTTGATAAGTCTGATAAAATTGATATTGTCAAGAGTGTCAATGCCTGTTGTTTGTAAGTTTGACAGTTTTGACAAGTTGTGATATATTTCTATCAAATAAGTACATACATACAAAAAGTGAGGTATTACAATGACATTAATTAAAGTAAGTGAAATGAAAAAAATTTTTGAAAATTGGTCTAATGGAACTTTATACAACAGGCTTGATAGTCTAGGAATTAAAGGGAATAAAAGTTATTCTATTTTTAATGAAACTACTGGAACTTTGAAATATAATCAACAGGCTTTTGAGTTAATGAAAGAGCAATATTTAAAAGAATTTGATGTTAATAAAGAAATTTTTGAAAAAAAAATACAGTCAGTTTTATCAAGTGGAGATGTATCAAGAGATACAAGAAATATGAATAGTAAAAAAAATGATAATACTGATAATCTTGATAGGACTGATAGTCAAAATCGTCAAAGCAACATCAATACTGATTATTTAAGAAAATTTTATATATTAAAAGAAGACCACGAGGAAATTATTGATAGTCTAAAATCTCAAATAGAAACATTACAAAAGCAACTTGAAAAAGAAACTCTACACAATGAAAAATTAATTGATACGTTAAGATTAAGAGAAGAAAAAGATGTTGTTATTGAGCAACAAAACCTAGTGAAATTACAAACAGAAGTCAAAACAATAGGTACATCAGAAGATAATAAAAAGCAAAAGGCTCATTGGTGGCAATGGAAACAAAAGGGGGTTTGAACAATGGACATTGAAGAATTAAAAAATAAAATACTAGCAATTCAACAATATTTACAAGAGGTAAAAGAGTTACATGGAGAAGATAAAGAAATAAGCAATAATTCATTTAATGCTATTTTAATTGTATTAGATAGTCAAATAAAAGAAATACAAGACTTATTAGATTAAAATATAAAATTGACTAATTACTAAAAAAATGATATAAAATATAAAAATAAACGAAAAGGAGATTTAACATGATTATAAAGAGTAAAGATTTAGAAACAAAAGAAATAGAAATACAAGGATTTAGAAAAATCTTAAAAAACCCAAAGCACCCCGACTATAAAGAATTAAGAATATACATACAAAAGGGGTGGATACCTATTGACCCCGAAGATGACGAGAGAGAACTACAAAAAGCTAAAAGAAAAAAGCAACTAGCAAAGGAGAATAAAGAACGTAGACCAAGTTATGAAATAATGGAAAAGACTATAAAAAAATTAGATAATAAAAAGCTACTAGAAGATTTTGAACAATTAAAAAGTATAAAAAATAATTATAGTGAAGTTGTAAAATGGTACAATAGAGAAGTAAAAAACATAAAAAAGGAAGTAAAAGCTACACTACAAAAGACTGAAAAAGTAGTAAAAAACGAAGGGAAATAAACACGCGATAATCGAAAAGCGAAGGGAGTACAACGTAGTGCGGAATGGTGTACCTACTGGTGCAGTAAAAAACCGTACGAATTTGGAAAAATAAATATAATATATCACTTGCTCCAATTTTATAGTGGAGCATTTTTTTTATTTTTAAGAGTAGTAAAATAAACGTTATTCAAAAAAGTAGTAAAAAACTATTGACAGTTGGTAGAAAAAGTAGTATACTGTTAGTAGTAAATTAAACCTTCGTTTAATTTACTACTAAAATAAAGAAAGAAGGAACAAATTATGAGTAATTTATATGGAGTAGCAAGAATAAGTACAGGAAAACAAAATATTGAAAGGCAAGTGAGAAATATTTTAGCAAAGTACCCAAAAGCTAAAATCATAAAAGAAACATACACAGGAACAAAACTAGAAGGTAGAAAAGATTTTGAAAACTTATTAAAAATATTACAAAAGGGAGATAAAATAGTATTTGACAGTGTAAGCCGTATGAGTAGGAACAGTCAAGAAGGGTGCGAACTATACGAGAAGTTATTTAATGAAGGTGTAGAGTTAGAATTTTTGAAAGAACCACATATAAATAGTGATGTATATAGGCAAGCACTAGATAATCAAATAAAGTTGAAACTAGATACAGGAAACAAGGCAACGAATGAATTAATGAATAGTATTATAGATAGTTTGAATAAGTATACAATAGCACTAGCAAAGGAACAAATACAAATAGCATTTAATCAAGCACAAAAGGAAGTTGAGGACTTACACCAAAGAACCAAAGAAGGAATATTGACAGCAAGATTAAATGGAAAGCAAATAGGTAGAGCAGTAGGCACAAAAGTAGAAACAAAGAAAGCTAAGGCAACTAAAGAAATTATAATTAAGCATAGCAAAGATTTTGACGGCGAGTTATCAGACATAGAGTGTATGAAGTTGGCGGGAGTTACTAAAAAAACATATTACATCTATAAGAAACAATTAAGAGAACAAAAGTAAAAGAATAATATAAGATGTGCGGGCGGGCGGTAAAATCTTCTTAAAACGCGATATGAGAAGAAACAGACCACCGCCCGCGTGTCCTAATTACTCTTGCTTTTGGCGGGGGTATGGGGGCAGAGCCCCCATATATACATAATAAAGGAGAATTGAAAAAATGGATTTGGAAGAATTATTTTATTATTTATTTATGGAAGAAGAAGAAAAAAGATCGCGAGAGAGAAAAGAGGAGAAACAAGACGCGAACAAAGAAGATTAATTTGAAAACTACAAAAATTTTTAATATAATGTATTTATAGAAACAGGGTAATATCTACCGTAAATCATTTTGAAAACTATTTTTAGAGATTTTTGGGGGCTAGGTTAGATAAATAAATTAATAATAAAATTTTAGAGTCCTGAAAGTACGGGGGAGATATTTACAATAAGTTAATGAGTCTGTATTGCACAGACATTATATATATAAATTAAAGAGTCCTAGTTTGCCCTGTTTTGCTAGGACTCTTTATCACTAAAAAACAGGAGATATAAAATGAGCAATAGAATTATAGTAAAGTTTGACTGGTTAAAATTAGAGAATTATCAATTCAAAATACTTATGTTAGTAAAGATGTTATCTACTAATGAAGAACAGACAACTTATTCAGGAACATTACAAGATATGCGAAATTGGTTAAATTTAGGACAAAGTCCAAAGAATAATAAATGTATTGTTAATGCTCTAAATGAATTAAAAAAGAATAATATTATTGATTATGAACCAAAAGGCAGAACTTATAATATTTCTATAATTGATGAGATAAAAGAAAACGATAATATAATTTGTAATATAAATAAAAATTGGATAAATGATGTTAGAAATTATAATATAGATAATAGTAAAAGACTCATAGAAAGTATGTCGAAAGTATTGTTGTATGCTTATCATAATGTAAAAGGAGAATATAAAACCATAAGTAATATAAGTGAAATGCTAAACTTAACTTATTATCAAGTAACAAATGCTATAAACAATTTGAAAAGTTGTTGTTTTGAAGATTATAGTTTGTTTTCTAAAGAGTATGAAAAAATACATACAACATCAGGAAATATGATAAAAGGAACAATTCTACAGTTTACACCAAATGTGTTTTATAATAATTATTAAAATTAATTAAAAATATAACTTTTTTAATATACATATTATAATATTGTTTGCTAAAAAAGTTATATTTTTAATTGTTTTATTGATAGATAGAACGGAAGTAAGTCCACGAGTCGCTTAGTCCTTTGCAAGCACTTCGTGCTTAGCAAGATACTAACCGCTCGCGTACTTCTTCCAGTGCGTGTTTGACAACACGCACGCAGTAATTTATAAGGTGTTAAAAATTAAATTATTATTAATAACAAGATAACAAGAGGAAAAAGAAATAAAAACGGAAGTATAGTAACAACTTCCGTTTTTTCTGTTATTTATCGCTTTTAAATTCAACAATATCTTGAACATTACACTTAAAAATTTTACATAGTAGATTTAATTCTTCTATTTTTATAGACTTTACTCGACCGAAATAGTAGTCGTTGACTCTTGTATAAGTGAAGTCAGTATATTTTTGAAGTTTGTATCTCGACATATTATTCTTTTGTAGCAATTCTTTAATCTTAAACTTTATCATAACTTTTAAATCTCCTTAGTTTATGAATATTATAAGGAAGTTTACAAGAAATTATTAGTTACAAGAATTATGTAGCTATAAAAAAGTAATAGTATTATTTGTTGATATATTGCTAATTACAATAACTTGTAGTATAATAATAAAAATTTTAGAAAGGAGATTTTATAAAAAATGATAGAAGATACAGAAATAATCAGGAGAATTGATTTACTAGGAAGAATTGTTATTCCTATCAACATAAGAGAAGAACTAGAAATAAAAGAAAACACACCAATGAAATTATTGATAGACAGAGAGAACAAAAGAATAATATTAGAAGAATATAAAATTACAAAAGACGAACAATAATCGTTGTCGAATTCTGTCGAAAGTGATATAATAAAGAAAAAAGAAAGGGGAATTTTAAAAATGGAGAAACAAGAAAAAAAGAAATCGAAATTAAAAACAATTATACCAATAGCAATTGCTATTGTAGTTATAGCAATAGTAGGAGTTGTTTTTTTAACAAAAGATAAAAAGAATATAGCAGAAAACAAAGTTACAGAAACCGCAGAAAGTAAATATATTCAAATAGATAATATCTATATTGATAATTCTCATACAGACGAACAATTAAATTTAGTATATTTATTTTATACTGTAAAAGCTAATGAGGGGAATTTAAAGGTTTGTTCAAAAGATATAGAGTTAACAATAAATGACACTAATAAATATAGTTGTACAATGAAAATGGAATATAACCCAAGTTATACAGATTATTGTTATAGTGAAATGTTGAAAGATGTTTATGTTGGTTCTACTTTAAAAGTTTGTGCGACATATCAAATACCAAAGGGAGATTTAGCACCAGATAGAACAATAACATTATCTAGTAGTAAATTTAGTGATATAAGTAACCTAAAAATGAACACTAATGATATAAAAACTTTAGAAAATACACAAGAAATTGCTAAGGACTTAGATATAAATATATATAATGCTAATTATGAGGCAAGACAAGATGCAGATGCAGGAACAGTAAATAAAGTAAAAAATTTAATAAATGGATATGAATTCAGTTTTTATCCAACAATAGGCACAAAAATTCTTTCAGGTAAAATTGAGTTTTCTAGTCCTGATCAATTTACAGTAAACAATGGAATTTTAACAAATAGTGGTACTTATTCTATAAAGAATAAATATATTGTATTAACTTATTCAAATACAGGAATGACTAATGAATTAGAATATACTTTTGATGAAAGTGGGGAAATTAAATTTCCTACATTAGGCGGAACTAATACTTTTAGTAGCTATGTTAATTATGAAAACCACCAATAATGCAGGGCTAGCCCATAAGCAGTATGAAACAAGACCGTTAGCGTGTATGACCTAGGTCAAATCCGCTTCGACCTAGACCTTTACAGATATACATCAAAGATAATGAGAAACATTGACCGCCGTCCGCATTTTCTATTTTTAAATTTATAAATATGGACGAATTAAACACAAACAAAAGCCTCTTCTTAAAAAATAATAGAAGTAGGCTTTTTATTTATGCTTAATTTGTCCATATTTCAATTTACAGGCGTTTTTATATTCAAGTGAAGTAATTTGTTGTTTATGAATTTTTAAACGAAATATGACAATTCTAGAGCTAATAAAACAATGTTATTTACAAAACAAGATAAGTACGGTATAATACAAGAGCCTGAGTAATTAGGTAATCTAACGAAAGGGGGTGTAAGCGAGATGACCTCGTATGATTTAATCTGGCGATTAATCATTTTGTTGTTGCTAAGCAATAATAATGATGAAAACCAAGAAATCAAAGAATAATCTTTGTGGTAGGGGCGGACAACCCTACCTTTTCTTTTAAGTCAAAAAAAAGAGATTATGCGGACACATAACCTCGTGTAAGTTCAATGACCTCGTTGAACTTATAAGTTACTTGTATTATAATACATTTTTTATTATATGTCAAATTTTTTTTAATATTCATAAATTTATATAATTATACGGTTA
>CANPWX010000062.1 GCA_947585065.1 uncultured Bacilli bacterium
ACATGAAATGGTCCAAAGAAAAAATAGATTTAATACTAGCATCAAAAACAGAAAAAGAAAACATTCTTTCCTATGTCCTTCCTATATTACGTTACCATTCAAGATTTAGTAGTTTAACGATAGAAGATTTCCTTTATTTCTTTCAAGGAAAACAAAATACCTATAACGGTTTTATAATAAATAAAAACATTAAACCTGTAACATCTCTACCAGCAAAAAGAGTACTAGCAACCTATGAATTTAAAAAAGAAAATATGGATTATTTAAAACAAATCTATGCTTTATGTAAAGAAAATAATATAAAACTAATTTTAATGAAAGCACCAAGTATCTACCCATATTGGTATGAAGAATACGATAAACAAGTTCAAGAATTTGCTGAGACATACCATATAGACTACTATAACTTTGTAAATAAAATAGAAGAGATTGGCCTTGATTTTCAAACGGATACCTATGATGAAGGAGTTCATCTAAACCTCAATGGGGCGACAAAATTTTCTAAATATTTAGCCAAAATATTAAAACAAAATTATGATTTAAAAGATTATAGACTAGACAATGAAGTGAGTAAGATTTATAATAAAAAAGTAAAAGAATATAATGAAGTAGTAAAGGAGTAAAAAAATGAAAAAATGGCTTGTTGTAACACTAGCAATGTTATGCTTAACAGGTTGTAATCAAAAAACAGAACAAAAAGAAAGTGGTTATTTATTTACAGTAAATAATGAAAAAATTGCTTTAGGAGAAGAATTTTCTAAAGAAAAATATGGAACAGAAAAATCTTTTTATGAGCTTTCTAGCTGTGCCTTTGAAGGAAATGATAAAGTGTACGAATATGAACACTTTGAAATCACAACATTTGGTAAAAATGAAAAAGATTATGTTTTATCCATTTATTTCTTAGATCCTACCATTCAAACAAGTGAAGGACTTGCAATAGGAGATATGTTAGATAAGATGATCGAGTTATATGGAGAAAATTATCAAAAAACAGGATCACTATATGAATATAAAAAAGATAAGTCCATTTTAAGAATGATAGTAAATGATGATGTAGTAAGTAGCATTGAATATTCTTATGATATAGAAAGTGAAAAATAATTCATTTTCTTTTTTTTCGAAATTTTTCAAGAAGTTGACAAACATTTGTTTTTGATGTATAACGTAATTAGAAACGAGGCAACGAAGATGAAAAAAGTAAAAAATGAACCAAAATATTTATTAAATGATAAAATGTTTAAACATGTTTATCGAAAAAAAATTCCATTAAAATCATTTTTAAAAGGATTCTTTGAATATATTGGAAAAGAAGAACCATTAAAAGAAATCAATGCTCAAATAGAATATATTTTTCAAAAAAATAAATGGAAAGAAAAGGAACAAAGAGGAGATATAGTAATATATACAAAACATTATATAATAAATATAGAAGCTCAAACATCATTAAATATAAATAGTCTAAAAAAAGATCTCCGTTATTTTTCGAAACTAGATGGAAGTCAATTAGATGAGAAGGAAGATACCAAAAAAGAAAAGAAAATAATTGGAATTATAATAGCAGAAAAAATTAGTAAAAAACTAGGGTTACCCGAAGTATGGTTTCAAAGATATAATTTTAAGTCAGATGCTCCAGAATATAAAGAGTTACCAAGTAACATAGAGATTTATATATTAGATGTTGACAAGGCAAGAGAAATAGGGTATTATGATGGTGGAAGTAATTTATTGCTAAAACATTTAAAGATTATGGGCGAAAAATCATTAAAAGTAATATATCAAATAGCAAGGGAGGAGGAAGAATTAATGATATTAGCAGCAACTTATGCCGATTTAAGGCAAGCAAGAAAAATAAAAAGGTGGACAAGTGAAGAAAAAGCAAGGGTTATCGGATATGGTGATGGCATGGAAAAAGGTATTCAAGAAAATAAAATAGAAATAGCAAAGAATATGTTGATAAAAAATTTAGAAATTCCATTAATATCAGAAGTTACTGGATTAACAGTAGAAGAAATAGAAAAGTTAAAAGAAAAAAACAACTAATTAAAAAGGAAAGCAATCGAAAATTTAAATATTTAGTAACAAATAGGATAGAAAAAAATATATGCAAATTCTTTTTTCTTGTGATAAAGAAACGGGAGCGAAGAGAAAAAACTCATAAATTATCATAGAAAGGAGAATAATTTATGAGTAGAGTATTACTAAATGCGGAAAATCAAATTACAAATGGGTATCGAAAAAATGTTCATCAAGGAGTAGATGTAGTCAAAAAATGGTATGAACAAGATACAATCATTTGTCATACAGAGGGAGAAGTAGTATCAGTTCAAACAGGCATACCAAATGAACCAGGCTCCACTGGTAACCGTAGTTATGGAAATTATGTAAAAGTAAAACACGAAGACGGTTATTACACATTATACGCTCATCTAAAAACAGTATATGTGAAAAAAGGAGAAAAAGTGACACGAGGCCAACATTTAGGATATATGGGAGATACAGGAAATGCTTATGGAGTTCACCTACATTTTGAAGTCAGAAATAAAGAAGACCGCCGTATTGACCCAACTCCATATTTAGATGCCGACTTACCATCTGATACGAAAGATAAAATATACTATGAATCCTATGATAATTATAAGAAAAAATGGTTGCCAAGAGTTACTGTGGGCTCCAGTGAATATGCTGGCAATATAGGAAACTCGATGGGTGGAATCTATTTAGATAAATATCGTATTCGTGTTCATGATAAAAATAAAGGCTATTGGCTTCCTTGGGTGAGCAATCGAACGGACTATGCTGGAAACTTAGGAAACGAAATTGATGGAGTGCAAATAGAAGGACTTGCCTATCGTGTCCATCTAAAACGTGGTTCTTGGCTTTCCTGGGTATATAAAGTAGATGATACAAATAATGGCTATGCTGGAATTTATGGTAGACCAATCGATGCAATTCAAATAAAATATCTATAAAGTTTGGAGTTAGAGAAAAATCTAATTCCTTTTTTTTTAAAAATTTAGACATTTGTCCTTATCAGAAAAAAACAAAATAAGTAAAATACCTATGGGAGGGAAAAAAATGTTATTTGATAACACAGATTTTAATTACGAAATAGGTTTTTTTAAAATTCCTGGCAGTGATTTTTCAAAAGAGACCAGAGCAGACAAATTTTTAACACCAGAAGAAGGTTTTTTAAGAGGAAATTTATTTAAAGAGGAATATGTTCCATATAAAAATTTGACTTATTTCAAATTAAAAGGCGAGAATGAAAGAGAGTCATTACTCTTAAAATTAATGGCATATTCTTTTGCAATTAACGATTTAAATTTATATTTAGATTTACATCCTGAAGATCAAACTGCATATAATTTATTCAAAAAATATGCAAAAGAAAAAGACAATGTAGAAGAAATGTATACGGAAAAATATGGACCACTTACCTTAATAGAAACACAAGGACAAGATTTCAATTGGATTAAAAATCCATGGCCTTGGGATAAAACGGGAGGTACAAAATATGTTTAAATACGTAAAACACTTGAATTACCCAATTAATATTCAAACAAAAGATTTAAAAATGGCAAAAAACTTACTAACTCAGTTTGGTGGAGCAAATGGCGAACTTGCTGCTTCTTTACGATACTTTAGTCAAAAATTTAATATGCCAGATGAAAAAGGAAAAGCTCTTTTAAATGATATAGCGACAGAAGAACTTGGACATTGTGAAATGATTTGTACAATGGTAAGTCAATTAACAAAAGATGCTACCGTAGAAGAATTAAAAAAATATGGGCTAGAATCCTTATATACGGAACATGGAAAAGGCATTTATCCATCCGATTCCTTTGGTAATCCATTTACCGTAACCTATTTTGCAGTCACAGGAGATGTAATCGCTGATTTATCAGAAGATATGGCTGCCGAACAAAAAGCAAGAGCTATTTATGAAAATTTAATTAATGAAACAAACGATGAAGATATACTAGGGCCACTTTTATTCTTAAGACAAAGAGAAGTAGTACATTTTAATCGTTTTAAAGAATTATATGATTACTACAAAAGTAAAGGATATTAATGGAGTAGGAGAGCATCCTACTTTTTAATTTTCATAAAAATATTGTATAAAAGTCAATTTTGTGGTATCTTTTTATTAGGAAAGATAAGGGATTTAAATGAAAAACGAAAAAAAATCTACAAGTCAAAAGAAACAAAATACAAAAAAAGTAGAAACGAAAAAAAATATATTAGAAACAATGGATATTAGAACAATGGTAATACTTGTTTTAATTGCAATTCTTGCCGTTGCCAGTATGTGTGCCATGTATTTTAAAGCCAAAGATACAACCTATGGAGAAAATTGGCAAAATAAAAGCTATTTAGTAGAAAAAGAACTCGCACCTTTATTAAAATGCGAAGAAATACCCAATGTCATTCTAGGAAATGAATCCATGATTTTAGTAACCTCTTTTAATGAAGAAGAATTTGAATTAGAAAAAGATTTAGCAAAACTAATCAAACAATACAATATTAAAGACTTTTATGTATACCCAGTAAATGATGCCTGTGGTTCTGTAAATGATTTAGGAAGTACAGTCTCAAAAAATCTAAAATTAACAAAAGGATTAACGAAAATTCCAACAATCCTTTATTATCGAAATGGTTCATTAATGGAAATTGTCGAAAGAGAAGATCAAAAAATATTAGATGTCGGAGATTTTCAAAAACTTTTAGATATCTATGAAATTGCAAAATAAAAATATTAGGAGGCAAAGAAAATGCTAAACGTTGTACTATTTGAACCAGAAATACCTGGAAATACAGGAAATATCATGAGAACTTGTGTTGCAACACATACAAATTTACATTTAATTAAACCATTAGGATTTTCTTTGGAAGAAAGATACATTCGTAGAAGTGGTGTCAATTATATAGATGATTGCAATGTGACAGTTTATGAAAATTGGGAAGACTTTGAAAGTAAAAATGAGGGCTTATACTTTTTCTATACAAGATATGGACATAAACCACATTCCGATTTCTCTTATCCAAAAAATGAAAAAATATATTTAATTTTTGGAAAAGAAAGTACTGGAATACCACGAAGTATCCTAAAACCACATTTAAATACTTGTGCCCGTATTCCAATGACTCAAAATGTACGAGCTCTAAATTTATCAAACTCTGTAGCAATTGTTTTATATGAAGTTTTAAGACAACAAGACTATTTAGACTTATTAAGAGATGATCCACATAAAGGAAATCATTTTATCGAGGACTATTATGAACTGTAAAAGATGTGGAAAAGCTCTTGGAACCGATCGAGGAATTTGTCCTTTCTGTGGCGCCCCTTTATCACAAGAACAAATGCAAACATTTCAAAAATGGAAAAAAGAAGAACAATATAAAGAAAAAATGATTACCGAAAAATATAATGGGAAAAAAGTTTACTTTGAAAAAAGAGAAAACAACGATTCTCTGGCGTTTCTTTTAATAATTTTGGGACTAATGGTTCTAATTATAATGGTGATTCTGATTATAATACTGAGCATCTAGTCTTTTTTTGTATTTTTTTTTACTTTTTTCTCAAACTAAATTTGAGGTTATATTATGGAACTATTAGGAATCTGTATCAAAATCTTTTTTGCACGTATTTTAGATGTTACAATTGCGAACTTCCGACAAAACATACTTTTAAAAGGAAGATGCTTTTTTGGATCAATTCTTGCCGTTTTAGAAATTATGATTTGGTTCTTAGTAGCAAGAGAAGCATTAACAATTCAAATTCAAAGTATCTTAATTCCTATTTCCTATTCCCTAGGATATGCGACTGGAACATTTATTGGTAGTTTTTTATCCAAAACATTCATTAAAGGGGAAGTAGGAGTTCAAATAATTATAGATGAAGACAAAAAAGAAATCATTAACTCCTTAAAAATTAGAGGATATAAAATTAACTTACTTCATTTAGAAAGTGGTTTTAATAGTGAGTCTAAAATAATGATTTTTATTGAAGTAAGTACTAAAAATTTGAAAAAATTAGAAAATCTAGTAATCAAAAATGATCCCGATGCTTTTATCGCGATCAGTGATACCAAAAAAGTATGGAATGGTGGCTTGAAATAAAAACTAATTTATTATATAGTAAATATAGGTGGTTAAAAATGTTAATAAAAGAACTAAAAAAAGAACTAGAAAAATATAGTCCAGCTCAAAAAGAAAAATTACTCTTAGAAATTTATAAAACTTTGCCAAAAAAAGTGATTGAAAAATACGAAATAGACAATTTCATTAAAAATTTAAATGAAACAACAGAAAAGAAAAAAGAAATCTTTTTAAATATAGATGAATTAGAAAAAGAAGTATACAGCTTTTTAAGTGATGTCAAAAATGATTTATATTGTTTGCCAAATAAAATAATAAAAAATGAAGATAGATCCAAATGGCGTTTTAAAGTAAAAAAATATATTAAATTTATTAAAAACACAGATCCTGTATCTATCGAAGGAGTAAGAGCAACCGAATGTCTAATCGATTTATATAAAATAATGTCTCGAGGAAGTAACTATGCTTATTTTGTAAGTTACAATACATTTCAAGGAATAGGAATAGAACAAAGAGATTACTTACAAATGATTTACGAAAGACTATTCAAGACAAAAAATGAAAATACAATAAAAAAATGTATTGAATTAT
>CANPWX010000063.1 GCA_947585065.1 uncultured Bacilli bacterium
TGCATTGCATCTTTGATAATAATGATTTATCTTTAGTTGATGATATACCATGTGATGTGTTTTTGAAACATTTTATTTTTAGTTCTTTTAGAAATACAGGATTACATTTTACTGGGTTTGCAACCCTAAACCCAACACAACAAGAAGAATTTCAGAAGTTAATCAATGAAGGCTATTTAGATAATTGCTATCTGGATGGAGAGTTGATTGAAAAAAATTTAAAAGAGATAGAAAAAGAATTAATGGAAGTAATAAAATTTAAAGTTATTGAATTAAAATTATGCCAAGAAATGCCACAAAACTTATGGTAGGCTCATTATATATAATTCATATTGTATAAGTACACATTATATATTTATTTTTATGCGATTGCCATAGACTGAATGAAAAATGTTTGCAAAAATGAATATTCTAAAGTATAATATTCTTCGTATGGAAGGAAGTGTATTGGAAGTGGAAAAAAATACAGAAAAAATCACAATAAAAGTGGAAGGAAAAGAATGGGAAAAAGCTTTAGAAAAATCCTTTCAAAAAAATGTTAAAACGAAAAAAGTAGATGGATTTCGTAAAGGAATGGTACCAAAAGAAATATATATAAATCGTTTTGGAATAGAATCACTATATATGGATGCAGTGGATGAAGTCTTAAATGATGCCTATCAAAAAGCATTCGATCAAAAAACAGTAGAACCTCAAATTCAACCAAACATGGATGTAAAACAAATTGATCAAAACTCTGTAACAATTGAATTTACATTTATTGGAAAACCAGAAATAGAATTAGGAGAATACAAAAACTTAAAAATTAAAAAAGAAAAAGTAGAAATTACAGAAGAAGATATTGAGCATGAATTACAACACTTAAGAGAACAATTCGCAGAAATTAAAGAGAAAGAAAATGGCGTGGTGGAAGAAAATGATACAGCAATCATTGATTTTGTAGGCGAAGTAGATGGAGAGGTATTAAAAAATGCTTGTGGTGAAAATTATTCTTTAGAAATTGGATCTCATACTTTTATTCCAGGTTTTGAAGAAGGACTTGTTGGAATGAAAGTAAAAGAGAAAAAAGATCTTCATTTAAAATTCCCAGAAAAATATGATCCTGCAATTGCCGGGAAAGATGTAGTCTTCCATGTAACAGTAAATGAGATTAAAACAAGAATATTACCAGAATTAGATGAAGATTTCTTTAAAGATTTAGGCTATGATAAAGTAACAAACGAAGAAGAACTAAAAGAAGAAATCAAAAATGTTTTAAAAACTCAAAGAGAACAAGATCGCGATGACCAATTTTTAAATACAGTACTAGAAAAAGCAATAGAAAATATGAAAGTAGAAATTCCAGAAGAAATAGTACATGATGAAATTCATCGAATGATCCAACAATTAGAAGAACGTCTAAAAACACAACATATAACATTAAAACAATATCAAGAAATGGTTAATATATCAGATGAAGAGTTACATAAAAATATGGAACCAGAGGCAATTTATCGAATTAAATCACGTTATTTATTAGAAGCAGTTGCTCAAAAAGAACAAATTGAAGTAACAGATGAAGAAGCAGAAAAAGATGCAGAAGAAATGGCAAATAATTATGGAATTTCCAAAGAAGAATTAATAAAAGCCTATGGAAATATGGAAGTATTAAAATACGATTCAAAAATGCGTAAAGCTCTAAAATTCTTACAAGAAAATAACTAATCTAGGAAGTAAAAAACCTAGATTTTTTATTGGCAAAATTTGTTACCAACTTTTGTAAAATTAATGTAAAAAAGACTTTACAAATCTGAGGGAAAATGATTATAATAAAAAGCAAATATTCAATTAAAGGGAGTGGAGAAGATGGCAAAAGAATTACCAGTAATCGTTTTAAAAAATTTTGTTATTTTTCCCAAACAAACCTTACGAATAGACGTCGGAAATACATCCATAGAAACAGTTATTTTAAGTGAAAATGAATATGATTCAGAATTAATTATTGTCTCACCTAATGATATACTAGAAGAAAATCCAAGTGTAGAAGATTTGCCCCTTTGTGCTGTAATTGTAAAAATGATCAAAAAAATCGTACTTTCTGAAGGAATTACTCGTGTAACATTAGAAGGTGTTCAAAGAGTAAAAATAAAAGAATATTTTAATGAGAAAGATGCATTAAAATGTCGCTTCCTTCATTTTGAAATTCCAAAAGTAGAAAAAAAAGAAGAAATAGCCTACCGGAAAGAACTGATGAAATTTGCTCAAAAATATGTTGAGAACAATCATCAAATAAATGTCCAAATAGAGAAAATGAAAAATTATAATTTTTCTGATTTTGTTGATTATTTAACAAGCATCCTATCAAATGATATTGATAAATCCAGATATATCAAAGAACTAGATCCATTAGAAAGAGCAAAAATGCTTATAGAAGATTTAGCAATTGAACTAAGAGCATTACAGATAGATGAGACTGTTGTAACTGCTATTGAACAAGGACTACAAAATAATCATGAAGACTATGTGATGCGAGAAAAAATAAAAAGATATAAAATGATGCTAGGTGAAAAAAATCAAAAAACACTAGAAATTGAAGAATATTATGAACAATTAAAAAATTTAAAATTACCAAGCTCTACTCAGAAAAAAATAGAAAAAGAAATTAAGAAATATGAATTTTTAACAGATACTAGCCCAGATGTTTCTTTTGTTCGTAACTATTTAGAATTATTTTTTTCTTTGCCATGGAATGAACAAGATGAATCAGTAGAATGTGACGACTTAAAACAAATTGAAAAGATTTTAAATAAATCTCATTATGGATTAAAAAAAGTAAAAGAAAGAATTTTAGAATATGCCGCCATGAAAAAAAGAAATCCTCTTTTACAATCTCCAATTATTTGTTTAGTAGGTCCCCCAGGAGTAGGAAAAAGTACAATTGCTTCCTCCATAGCAGATGCCCTTCATCGTAAATTTTGTAAGATTAGCGTAGGCGGATTAAATGATTCAGCCGAACTAATCGGACACAGAAGAACCTATTTGGGAAGTGCACCGGGTAGAATTGTAAATGCCCTTCAAAAGTGTGGAACAAGAAATCCCTTAATTTTAATTGATGAAGTAGATAAAATGGTAAAAGACTATAAAGGCGATCCCGCAAGTGTGTTACTCGATATACTAGATCCCAATTTAAATCAATCTTTTGTCGATCAATATTTAGAAGAACCAATCGATTTAAGTCATGTATTCTTTTTACTAACCGCGAACAGATTAGATGATATTCCCCTAGAATTAAAAGATCGATTAGAAATAATAGAGATATCTAGTTATAGTACATTAGAAAAAATAAAATTAGCAACAAATTACATATTACCTTTATTAAGACTCGATTATCATGTTGAAGATTCAGAATTACAAATTCCTGAAAATGTCTTACAATATTTAATTTTAAATTATACGAATGAAGCAGGAGTAAGAGACTTAAGAAGAAGATTAGAAGAAATCTATCGTAAATCAATTTTGAATAGTGAAAAAAATAAAAAGAATTTAGCAAGTTCTTTAGAAATAAAAGACATCAGGCAAATTTTAGAGGAAAAAAGAACCATTGCCGATTTAGAACCAAAACTACACACTTATGGTTTAGTAAAATGTCTTGCTGTAACCGAATTAGGAGGACTTGTTCTTCCAATAGAATCCTCAATGTTTCCAGGTACTGGGAAAGTACATTTTACAGGAAGTTTAGGCGAGGTGATGAAAGAGTCAATGGACGTAGTAATTAGTTTTTTAAAAGCTCATTCCGATGTTTTTGAAATAGATCCTTTAATATTTACAACAAAAGATATACATATTCATGCTTTAGATGGTGCAACATTAAAAGATGGCCCAAGTGCTGGGGTAGCAATTACAACCTCTTTAATTAGTTTATTTACTCAAAAAAAAGTTCCACTTGATATTTCTATGACAGGAGAGATGTCTTTAAGAGGAGAAGTACTACAAGTTGGAAAAATGAAAGAAAAAATAATAGGAGCCTATAATAGAGGAGTAAAAAAAGTATTCATTCCCGAATCCAATAAAACGGATTTAAAAACAATCAGTAAAGAAATAGTATCCTCAATAGAAATTGTATATGTAAAGGAATATTTGGAAATTTTTAACCAAATTTTTGTTAATAACGTGTCGAATAAGTAGAAACAAAATTGACAAGTTTTAAAATTAAACGTATACTTAGAATAGGATAAGGGGTGATGGGATTGAAGCGGAAGTATACTGTATCATTAATGCTTATTTTTTGTGCACTTTTACTTTGTATTTTCATTTTGCTTCAATATAATGCCTATCAAAAAAGGCAAGAGGTACCAGCAGGAATAACCATTGTAAATGAATTTTTATCCGTAAATTATGAAAATGGAAAAACAATTGATGGCAATACAAAGGAAGTCAAATTTTCCATAACCAATCAAACAGATGAAACAGTTTATTATTATATACACTTAAAAAATATCACAGGAGTAACCGATGGAGTAACTTATGACGTGACAAGTGAGTTAGAAGATTTCGAATCCATCAGTGCTGATTTATCAAGAACCGTAATTTTGGAACGAATGGAATTAAAACCAAATAGTACGCATCGTTATCAAATGAACTTAGAAAATCCATTACATAGAGAAGTTAGTTTTGATATAGAAATTGATACAGATGAATTAAATCACAACTTTGCCAACACAATTATAAGTCAAAATGAAGTAACAGAGGATAGGAATGCAACGGGATTAATTGAACAATTAGTTCAATTTGGAAGTCTTTACTATTTTCATGGTAATGTAACAAATAACTATGTTTCTTTTGCAGGCCTTACTTGGCGCATTGTTAATATTAACGAAGATAAAACGGTTAAATTAATATTAAACAATACAACGGAAGAATTTGTGAAAATGTCTTATCAAACAGAAGAGGCCAAAGAACAATTAACAGATTATTTACAAAATTGGTATAAAATTTATTTAGAAAAAGTAGATTCTTATATAGCAAGTACTTTATATTGTTATGATGATAGCATTATGACAGATGAAAATAATAGAATAGACTATCTTGCCAATGTTCGAATATTTAATGAAAAAATTCCATCACATACTTGTGGAGGAACGAATTTCTCTCAAAAAATTGCGCTTTTAACTGCAGATGAAGCAATGTATGCCGGGGCAATAACATCCGAAAATAAAGACTATTATTTATATTCCGATTCCATTCAAAGTTCCTGGTGGACTATGACACCAAGTAAAAAAGAAAATGAAGAAACCTACTATATGGCAATTGCCTCCGATGGTTCTATTCAAAAAGATATCAGTGAAACAAGCAATTTATTTGTAAGACCAGTAATCACACTAAATAAAAAAATAACCGTAACAGGAAGT
This sequence comes from uncultured Bacilli bacterium, assembly GCA_947585065.1. Lineage (GTDB taxonomy): Bacteria > Bacillota_I > Bacilli_A > RF39 > UBA660 > Ventrenecus. The sequence continues at coordinate 5,388 of CANPWX010000063.1, forward strand.
GGAACTCAACAAGATCCTTATATTGTGGAAACTTCTTGACATAAAGAAAAAGTAAAATAATTGTCTAGTTAGATGTAAAGTAGTCAAATTTATTGACTATTTTTTTTGTTTTTTGATAAACTATAAATAACAGGTGATAATTATGTTGAATTTTATAACAGATATATGGAGTATGATAACTAGTCTTTCCTTCATTGATTACATTTTATATTTTGCAGTAATTACACTCATCATGCTCATTGTCGCATTACTCTATGTGATCAAAGAAGAACAATTAGAAAAAAAAGAACAAATAACAGAGATCGAGCTTCCAAAAAAAATAAAAGAAGAAGAAAAGAATTCCGAAGAAGAAATCGATTTACAAACGATTATACAAACAATAGATGAAAATCCAGAACCCGTAATTGATATGACAGCTTACGAAGAAGAACAAGAAAAGAAAGCAATAATCAGTTATGATGAACTCATTCAATCCGCTCAAAACACAATTAATTATGACAAAGAGGTAATGGTAGATGATTTAATACCAGTGAAAAAAATTTCTATTAATCCAACGGACAATGTTCCAATTGAATTCCTACCAAAAGAACCAAAAGTAGAAATAGAACTCCCAAAAGAAAATTCAGTAAATTTATTTTCCTATGAGAAAGAAGAAGAATTTTTAAAAACATTACAAAAATTAAATGAGTTATTAAACTAGTAAGAAAAAGCTAGTTTTTTAATGGATTTTTTTATATAATAGGAAAGCAAGAAGGTGAAGTCTATGACTTTTTATATTTATACGTTAGGATGTAAAGTAAATACCTATGAATCAGAAATGATGATGGAAAAATTGTTAAATCATGGGTATCACTATGAAAAAGATCATCCAGACATTATTATAGTAAATACCTGTACTGTGACGAATGTTGCAGATCATAAATCACTGGAAATGGTAAATCGCTTTCGAAAAAAACATCCATCTGCTATTTTAGTTGTCTGTGGATGTGCCAGTGAAAATAAAGAACACATTGCTGGAGTCTCAGGGATTGATATTTTACTTGGAAACAAAGAAAAAAGTAAAATTGTCGAATTAATAGAAGAATACCAAAAAAAGAAAGAACAAATAACAATTCTTTCTAAAACAAGAGAATTACCATTTGAAGATATGTCTGTTGAAAAATTCACTACCCATACCAGAGCTTTTGTAAAAATCCAAGATGGATGTAATAACTTTTGTGCATATTGTATTATTCCCTATGTAAGAGGATGTGCTAGAAGCAAAG
>CANPWX010000064.1 GCA_947585065.1 uncultured Bacilli bacterium
TAACTCCACCTCTTTCCTATTTATTATACATCACAAATTTTATTTATTCAATTCTCTTACTATCATAAGGAAAACAAAAAAGAGCCCAAATATATGAACTCCTCTACATTTTTTAAAAAGAAAATATTAACGTTTACTAAATTGTGGTGCACGACGTGCTTTTTTAAGACCATATTTCTTACGTTCTTTAACTCTTGGATCTCTTGTAATCATTCCAGCAGGTTTTAAGATTTTACGATAAGCAGTATCAGCAGTTTGATCTGTATTAGCATCAAATTTAAGTAATGCTCTAGTAATACCTAAACGAATTGCTCCAGCTTGTCCAGAATATCCTCCACCTTTTACATTAACAGTAATATCGAAACGATTTTCATTATTTGTAAGAACAAGAGGTTGTTTTAAATCGAGTACTAAAATAGCATCAGGCATGTATTCATTAACATCAACACCATTAACAGTAATATTACCTGTACCACTTGTAAGTGTGACTTGTGCACTTGCTCTTTTTCTACGTCCAACTGCACTCCAACTTTGTTTAGCCATAATTTAACCCTCCTAATCTACCTTTAATTCCATAGGTTTTTGAGCTTCATGTCCATGATTCGCATCACGATACACGAATAACTTTTTACCCATTTGTCTACCAAGTCTTCCATGAGGAAGCATTCCCTTAATAGCTCTTTCCATCATTTCTTCTGGATATTTTGAAATCATTTCTTTTGCATTACGTTCTCTAAGTCCTCCTGGATATCCAGAGTGATTATAATACATTTTGTCTTCTAACTTATTACCAGTTAGTTTAACTTTATCTGCATTAATAACAATTACATAATCTCCACAATCAACATAAGGAGTATAAGTAACTTTGTGTTTTCCACGTAACACAGTCGCTGCCTTTGTTGCAACTCTACCTAAAGGTAATCCAGCTGCATCAAGAACATACCATTTTCTTTCAACATTTTCTTTTTTTTGTAAAAATGTACTCATAAATACTTTCCTTTCATCTAATCTCTTCTTTAGTTCACTTTCCCACGGCAAACTTTCATCCAAGATAAATAAAATGTACCGATTAAAATTATATTAAAGAAAAGCAACAATGTCAAACAAATTTTCACATAATTTAGGAAAAATGAGTAAAAAAATGGAAAATATCCAATTTTTAATAAAATAAAGAAAATAAATATAATGTGAAATCACCTTACAAATATACGTTTGAATAAATTAATATTGAACCTTAACTAAATAAAGTCCCTTGGCAGGTACAACCCGAAATGTTTTAGATGATTTTAAGTCTAAAGCATTTTTTACATCTTCTATACTTACTTTATTTAAACCAACGTCAACAATTGCACCCACTAAACTACGTACCATATAACGATAGAAAGATTTTCCTTGAAAAATAAAAGAAATAAATTGATTTTCTTTAGAAATAGTTATATCATCTATCACACTACAATAATCTTCTCTTTCTCCTGAAACAAAATTACGAAAATCGTGCTTTCCAATAAATAATTTAGAACATTCTTTCATCAATTCTACATCTAAAGAATAAGGGAAAAAATAAGCATAATCCTCCAAAAAAGGATTTTTTTCACCTAAGTAAATTTTATAAACATAAGTCTTTTCTTTTACATTATGCCTTGCATGAAAAGAGTTATCCACACTTTCTATAGACCGAACAGAAACATAAGGGCATAAATTACGGTTCATCACATATTTTAATTTTTCTAACGACATATCCATAGGAAAATCAAAATGAACACATTGATCCAAAGCGTGAACTTTAGCATCCGTTCGCCCTGCTCCTTTAACTAAAACAGGTTTCCCTTGAATTTCAGACAAAACACGTTCCAATTCATTTTGAACACCTTTGCCATTATTTAACCGTTCAAATCCTTCAAATTTACTACCATCATAACAAATTCTTGCTAAATATCTCATGCTACACCTCGATAAATTGCCTTTAAAGTTTCATTAAAAGTAATCTCATGATCAATAGAATATCCACAAGATTCAAAATATTTAATTAACTCCACTGTATAAGGCATATCCACATATTGATAAATTTCATCATCATAAAAATCAGTTATCAACTTATAATGTGTTTTATCAATAAATAAATAAAAATGTTTCACAATCTCACAAATAAAATTCATATCATCTTCTAATAAAAGAATAGCAATATGCTGTTTATGAATTAAATTTCGAAAAAAACATTTAAAATATTCTTTCTCACTATAAATGAAATCATCAAAAAAATGATCAAGAACAAGTACTTTAGAATGCAAAAGTAACAAGTGAGCAAGCTGAACCTTTCGTTTTTCAACATTGGTTAAAACAGTATAAGATAAAGATAATAAACTTTTATTAAGTTTTACTAAAGAACAAGCTTGAAAAATTTTCTCATCATTACAATAAGTATCTTTTTTTAAATAATCAAAAACAAGATCATTTTCCAAAGAAAAAGCATTCGTGACATATCCAACTTCACTAGAACTTACAAACTGTGACAAAGAAAAATGAACAATAACCGAAAACCCATCAGGATTTATAAATTTTTGGATGTCCTTAAACATATTTCCATATCCTCCTTATTAAAACAAATAGAATTCATTAGCCCATAATAACCTAATTGAATGGATAAATTCACATAGAAAGGCAAGGAATAACCAAGTACTTTCATTAACTTTTCCTCTTTTAATACTAAATGTGTTTTACCTTCTACTGCAACTTGATGATTTTTTAAAACAATTAAATAGGAAAAATAAGTGGTAACTTCAATATTATTAGAAACATAAAAAAGGAAAATGGACTTTTTTTGAGAATAAGAAACCAAAAGCTCCAAGTCATGATAACATAAGTGTAAATCATCACAAAAGAAATAATTAGGATTTTTAAGTAACTTTAAAACTAAACCACATTTCTGACCTATCTGTTTTCCATTTTGAAAAAAAACATCACAAAAGAACTGATCCTCAGTATCTAACATTTCATAATGAATTTTACTTTTCCAATTTTTAATAGAAGTAAGCTTTCCAAAATAAAAGTCTACCGTACCATTTGTACGATAATTTTTATTCTTTTTAAGCTCTTTTAAAAACAAAGTCTTCCCACTTCCGCTTTCCCCTAACATACAAGTAGATTCATGAAACAGAAAAGGAAAAGATTTCAAAAGAAGAGTTTTTTGAACCCATACATCTCTTGGTAAAATTTCAAAATATAATTCCATAACTACCACTAAAAATAGTTTACAAAAAAAAAGAGCAAAAGAAAAGAAAAATTATCAAAATTTTTCAATTACTATCATTATTTTCCGGAATTTTAATAATAAACTCCCCAGGCAAAGAATACATATATTTTTCTCTTGCATAACGTGCAATATATTCATCATCATGCAATTTCGTAACCTCACTATTCAAACTTTGTTCTTCTTCAAGTAAATCAGAATAATAAAGAGTAAGATTAGCAATTTCTTGTTTATTTTTAACAATCAAAAGCCAATCATTAAATATAAAACCAACAGAAAGACAAACTAAACCTAAAAAGACAAAACATAAAATAAAAAATCGAGTTTTCGCTTTATTCGTTTTCTTCTTCCCTTTCACTCTAGTCACCCATTCCTAGTTTTCTAAAGTATATCATCGTCGAAAAAACTTTGCAATCCAATTGTGTAAAATTTTTTTGACCTTTACATTTTTATGTAAATATTGAAAAAAGATAAAACCAAGCACTACAAAAGATAAAAAATAAATATGGACAATGCCCGAATTAAGATGATATAACATAAAAATATACCCAAGTACAACATCTAAAATAAAAACAAAAGTAAAAAGATATTGAATAAACATAGAATATTTATTCACAACTTTAAAATGAAAAACACAGAAAAAAGAAAAGAAAAAACCATAGAGAAAAGAAAAGAAAAAAGAAAAAAGTTGTAAAGTCTCATCCATTATTTAAATAACTTAGCTATAAAGCTATCTTCTTTAGACTTTTCTTTTCCATTTTCTAAATATTGATAACTATTAATCTTTCCTTTAATTCTTACATTTCCATCATGAGTATCTAATTTTAATATTTCTAATCCACTTCCCTTTAAAAGTAAAATTCCCATCGTAGTTTCTAACAAAAATTCCTCATGATCAAAACTAGTAATTTTTTTGACACCTGTTAAATAAATTTCTCTTCGATCAATAATTTTTACCTCATGATTACTTGGTATTAATTCAATATTTGCTTGTTCCATTTCTATTCACCCATAAAAATGTATGCAAATAGTCAAAAAAAAATTCTAGGATAACTAGAACTTTTCTATTCTTCAGCTTTATTGTATTCATCCAAAATTGCTTCTGTAAAAAGAGTTCTTACATCAGGATTAATTGGATGACATACATCTTTATATTCACCAGTTGCAGTTTTTCTACTAGGCATAGCAATGAATAAACCATTGTCTCCTTCAATAATTCTGATGTCATGAACAGCAAATGAATCATCAATGAGTACAGATGCTATTCCTCTCAATCTTGAATTTTCTTTCGCAATCTTGCGAACGCTTACAGATGTAATTTTCATATAACTCCTCCTAAAGTTAATTCATAACTTATAAATATATTTTAAAACAACTTTTAAAACTTTGCAAGCATTTTACACAAGTTTTACTATAACATCACCAATTATTACATCAGCATAGTTAAAACTTTTCTCAGAACCATTCACTAAAACAGTAAAAACATAAGGATAAACTCCCGAAACAACACCATAATATTGGAAATTTTTATTACGCATACCAAAAACTTCAACCGAAACTTCTTTATTTAAATATCCCTTTATTTTCTCACGAACAACATCTAAATTCATAATCCTCCTATCTTGGGAAGCCCACATACATCATGCCATTACTCATAATCCCACCCATGCCATTCGCACCATACTTAGTTTTAGAAAGCAAAGTAACTAAATCTACTTGTTTACTTCTCTCAGTCATTGCAAGAACAGTCGCGATAATAGCAGGATCCAAAGCATGAATATTCACTCGTTTAGGAGAACTAGCAAAATTGGCACCAGCTCGAATTAACTCTTCATAATTACTTTGACATGCCCCAGCTATAATAACTAATTTCTCATGACTTTTCTCAAACTTTCTAGCTTCTTTCACTGCTTTTACAAAATTTTCCGTATTTTTATAATTTTTATTATCAAATTTATTTCCTTTTTTAGGATAATAAGCATCATGCCCAGTAATAATCACAATATCTGGTTGATACTCAATAAGTAAATTACGAATATTTTTAGCAATATCACTTTCTGGAATATTTTTACCTACTGCAAAAACTTTATTTTTTTTATAAAATTTCAAACAACGATTTAAATATTCTTCATCAGCATCAATATGTAAAACTTTACCAGGAAGATAAAAAAAATCTCCTCGATCTCCACCAAGAACATCTATAAGAAGATCATCATCTTCCTCTTCACGATCTTGGTTTTCATAAAGTTCTAAATCCTCTAAAGGTGCATCCGCATAAAGGCGAACAAAAACACCTTTTAAATAGGCAACTTCTCCCTTAATAGATAATACCTTAAAAACAACATCGTTATGGTATTTAATACGAGTGACCAAGCATCCAACTTGGATATTCATAAGCTTCACCTAACAAAATTATATGAAAAAAAAGAAGATTTCATTCTTCCAAAACCAAAAATAATTGAACATATTGCTCATAAGAAATTTCTTCTGCTCGAACCGTATGAGATAGTCCAAACTCCAAAAGAAAGGAAGATATTTTTTCAAAGTCTTTCGATCCCAAATTATTTTTCAAAGTTTTCCTTTTTTGAGAAAAAGCCCTCTTTAAAAAATTCTGGAACTTAGATACATCAAGATCAAAAACAACATCTTTCCGTTTCAAACAAATAACACTACTCATAACCCGAGGCACAGGAACAAAGGATAAGGGATCCACATCAAACAAAGACTGAACCGAAAAAAAATGGTTTAAATAAACAGTAAAATATCCATATTCTTTGGATTTTGGATGAGCACAAAAACGTTCAGCAACCTCCTTTTGAACAAGAAGTGTCATCCCATGAACAATAAGGTTACTTTCTAAAATATGCTCTATAATAGGAGTTGTAATATAATAAGGAATATTAGCAATAATATAAAGATGGTTACAAGAAGGAATATCCCGAGAAAAATTTCTTTTTAAAAAATCATCATAAAAAATTTCACAACGACTACTTTGATAAGAATCTAAATATTTTTTCATTCTCCCATCAATTTCATAACAAATAATATGAGCCTTTGTTTGAACTAAATACTTTGTTAAAGCCCCCATACCAGGACCAATCTCAATAACAACATCATCTTCACAAACAGAAAAAGTGGAAGCAATCTTTTTTAAAATAGTTTCATCTATAAGAAAATTTTGTCCTAAACTCTTTTTGGCAAACATAATACCCCTCCATCTAGTAATCATTATACTATTTTTTATAAAAAAAACAAAATTTTATCAAAAACAAAAAAGTGACTTTTCTTTTCTCTATTCTATCTAAATATTAGAAGGTGAAAACAATGATCAAAAAAATAAGTTTCATTTTAGGAATAATATTAGGTTTTATTTTATTAGATAGTATCCAAGC
>CANPWX010000065.1 GCA_947585065.1 uncultured Bacilli bacterium
ATGAATTGAGTTGTATATGTTTTTTACTTACAGCAATTTGTATTAATTCATATAGAATAAAAGTTTTGGAGGAAAAAGATGAAAAAATTTAAATTTATATTAATTATATTATTAATTACATTATGCATGACAGGTTGTGCATTCGATAGTGATGCAGATGTTGCTTCTTACAACGTAAGTAAGGAAGCAGATAAATTTAAGGTAAAAAGAAGAATAGTGTTTATCAATTTAAGAAGTGATAGTTATTTGTTTGAAATAACCGGTAATTGTTCAATAGAAACTGATAATACTGATAAACAATTGGAAGTGATTTGTAAAGTTGGAGAAGATAAGTATCAAAAGCATTTCTTAAGATTATCTAACGAAACAACTTACACAGTAGAGCAACTGGAATATAGTGAAGTATCAAAATATGATTATGAAATTGTATTTAAACCAGAGTCTATCATTCCTATAAAAATTGAAACAGAAACTGGAGGTAAATAGTATTTTAAGATGAAAGCAGAAAATATAATAGCAATTATTTTAATGTTAGTAGGATCTATCCTAATTATTACTGGAATAGTTATTCAAAAAAATATTGATGACTATTGCAATAATGCACCTTTGAATGAAGTTGATTTTCAGAAATGTGAGAGATACTTCAAAAGCAAGTAAAGGAGTGATAAATAATGAGTGCTAAAGAAATGTTTAAAAAGTTAGGATATGAAGAAAGAACTGAAACAAGTTCAATGGCATGTATAAAATCTTATATAAATTATAAAAAATTAAAAATTATTTATTTTGATTACGATAAACGAATTGATGTCGGTAATACTATGATATCTTTTGATTTGTTACAAGCGATAAATAAACAATGTGAAGAATTAGGGTGGTTAGATGAATAAAGAAAATATAATTGACTTAAAAAGAAAAATTACAAATAAATGGATTGAGACAAAAGAGCCTGTGCTAGATGAAGTATTAAATGTTTTAGATTATTTACAAAATAAATTAGAAGAAAAAGACAATGTTATTGATGAAAAAAATAAGTGCTTATTAGAAATTGCAAAAGAAACAATAGAAATAGTTAATTGGTTAAAGTCAAAAGGTATGAATTTTGATAATGAAAGTTGGGTAAGTGAATTAGAAGAAATATTAGAAAGAGGTAAAATATGTTAAAAATAAAAGATAATGTTGATTTGAAAGAATTAGAGAAATATGGGTTTAAAGTTCAAAAAAGAGTAACTGTAGAAAATTATGTAGTAAATATTAATGATAGTAAATGTTCTTCCGCAAGACTCATTGTTATACCACTAAGTAGGAAATTAATAATAGAAACAAATTTAACTTATATAAGTGATAAACTAGATATTTTATATGATTTAATAAAAGCAGATTTAGTAGAGAAAGTGAGTGATGAATAAAATGGATTTATACAAAGAAAAAGAAAGAGAATTATTTAATATTTTTGATGCTATAGATAATATAAATAATATACCATTGAAAGCAGATGAATATATAAATGAGGTTAATAAATTTATTGATAATTTAACAAAAAATCTTATTGAAAGTGATAATAAAAAACGTGATTTACAAAATAGAATTGATAAAACAATAGAATATTTAAACAGTTTAGATTATTTTGTAAAAAATTGTAGGCATGATAGACGTAATGAATATTTTGAAACAAAGAAAAAAATTTTATCAATTTTAAATGGAGATGATGAATAATGAAATATGAAATAACAATATATGAATTGTTCGGTTTGGTAAAAGATAATAAAGCACCTTATGAAGTAATATATCAAGGCACTAAATATTATATAGATAAATTAGAAAACTATTATAGAGCAGAAGATAGAACGCCATTATTTGAACGAATTTTTAACAATTATAATGATTATGATGCTTTACAAGAAAAAATTGAAATTTTATCAGAAGAAAATGATGAGTGGGAAGATATAGAAACATTAGATACTGAATATCAATATGCTTATGGATCAATTAATATTGTTTTAAACAAACTTATTAAAAACCAAAAATACTTAAAAGAAAAGTTGGAGGAAAAATAAAATGGAAAAAGAAGATAATTGTTATTATGAACCTACAATTAAAACATCAAAAAAAGAAAATTATTATCAAGTAGACTATGCAAATGAAGTAACAAAATTAAATGTTGAAAAACAACAACTTATTTCTTTTTTGGAAGATAAGATAAAAGAATACAAAGAATATATTGATACTTATAAAAAAAGTAAAATAGGTAATTGTAAATTGTATTGTGAAGCAAAATTATTTGTTTATCAAGAAGTCCTAGATTTTGTTAATAAAGGTGGTAACAAATGAATTATTTAATTGTTATAATTTTAGTTATTTCTATTGGTTCATTATTTGCTTTAGTAATTTATAAATTAAATGCTATAGAAGAAGAAATAAAAAAACAAACTGGATATTGGCAAAGTTTAGACAAACATTTTGATAAAACAGTTAAGTTTTGGATAAATATGATTGATTTTGTTAATGAAGGTGATAAAGAATGAGATTTATTAAATGGATATTGTTAATAGTAACATTATGTACAATATTTTGCTCAATTAAACCGATTGATGATATTTATTGTTATTCTGTTGGTTATGTTATAGGAATAATAGGAGAATATTATTGGTTAGAAAAGGTAATTAATAATGATAGTAATAAGTGATAGATCAGAGATTATACATAAGCATAATAACAATTATACGATATATGTTAGATCTAAGAATTTAGATAATAGTTATTCAAAATATGAATTACCAGTTTTCTTTAGAAAAGGAATTATCTTAGAGGATTTAACAAGGATAAAAATAAAAAAAGGATTTTTTAAAACAAATGGTAAGAAATTATCATTGTTTATTGAAAATTTTGAAAAAATTAAATCAGAAGTAAAAATAGGAGGAATTTAAAGATGGAAGAAATTATTACAATCAATGGAGAGAAATATAAGAGAATAGGAGATGAAGTAAAAGAGTATGAATTATACTCAGAAATAAAATATAAAGATTTAGATTGGTATGTTTTAAAGGATAGAGGAAAATACGTAAGATTATTGCTTAAAGGTGTATTAGATGAAGATAGAATAAAAAAATATGTAGATGATGATTGGTATAGAAATGAAAATGAAGTAAGACATACAGATTGCGTTAGAGGACCTTTCAGATGGAAAGATTCTTATATAAGAAATGTTGTATTACATAATTTTAAAGAAGATTTAGGGTTTAAAGGGTCAGTATCATTATTGACTAAACTACAAGCCGAAAATTTACCAGATGAAGTAAGAAGTTGTGGATATTATTATTGGACCAAGACTAACGCAAGTGATTCAACTGACAAATATTCATATGCTTATGCTGTCAACTCGAGCGGCAATGTTGGTTGCACCAACGCGTACTACGAGTATGGGGTCCGCCCCGTCATCGAGATCTCAAAGTCTGAAATCGAGAGTGTATAAGTAAAAGAGTGTAATGTTTCCTTCTCAGGCATTTATGTCTGAGGGGAAACTAATTAATTGGAGGTAAAAATATGATGGAAAAAGAAGAAAGAATTAGAAGTTTGCTTTTTATAATAGATGATGAATTACAAAGGTTTTCTTATCAAGAAATTGAAGAAAGAGAAAAAGCATCTAAAATAATTAGAAGATTGTTTGAAGTATATGAAATTTTACAAAGGATTTAAAAATATGAAATTATGAATAGACTAGAATTAAAAAATAAATTGGATGCATGGGTTGTGGAATTGAGATATGATGAAAAATCTAAAAATACAATTAACGATTATAAACATGGTGTAGAATTATTTATTAACTTTATTAAAAATGATTCTTTTTTAATAGACAAAAATTTAATGCTTGATTATAAGGATTTTTTAAAACAAAAATATAAAGTAAGTTCTTGCAACAAATATATTGTAGAGATTAATAAATTTATTTATTGGTGCGGTTATCCAAATTGTACGTTAAAAAAAATTAAAACTCAAAAGAAGTCATCACTTAACAATCCTTTAGAAGAGCAAGAACATAAGAGAATGCTTAGATGGGCACGTAAACTGAATATGGAAGATATGTATTTGATTATTGAGTCTTTTGCACACGCGGGAATTAGAGTAGCTGAATTAAAATATTTTACAGTTGAAAACATTACAAAAAGTCCTTATATTGATGTTTATAATAAAGGAAAAGAACGTACTGTTATTTTAGTAAATGATTTAAGAAGAAATCTTATTAATTATTGTAAAAGAAATAATATCGAGAGTGGATATATCTTTATTAGTCCTAGAAATCCAAATAAATTATTATGCTCTAGCACAATATGGAGGAGATTAAAAAGAATAGCACGAGCTGCTAAAATTAATCCTGATAAAATCCATGCACATTCTTGGAGACATCTTTTTGCAAAGAATGCAAAAGATGCTGGAATAGATCTAGATGAACTTCAAGATATTTTTGGTCATAACAATATTGAAACAACAGCTATTTATACTATGACTTCTAATAAAGAAAAAAAAGAAAAGTTAGAAAAAATTAAATATGGAGGAAGAAAATAGTGAATGAAAATTTAGTAAAAGAAATGTTAAATAATATTAAAATAAAATCTAATGAAGTAATTATAAATAAAGAATATTTTGAAAAAAAATTAATACCTGAATTAGAAGGTGCATTAAAACAAATAGAGTCCTTAGAAAATGAAAATAATTTTTTAAAAAAAATAGTCAAAAGTATCATATAAGAAAAATAAGGTGTAAACGCTTATAAAATAAGGAAAAAATTAAAGTTAACTTGATGCAATATAATATATAGGTTATTTTGCATAATTTTAATAAGAAAATAGGAGGAAAATAATGATAAAAAAAATATATGAATGTGATCGCTGTAAGAAAGAAATAAAAGGTAGTTATTATTATATAAATATTATTAATGAAAATAGTAGACCACTAACAGATGATGAATTTATCGATCAAACAATGAATAGACTTTTTCCAGAAAAAGATAATGGAAGAATATATTGTCAAAATTGTGTTAATGAAATAAAAGAATTTATTAAAAATAAGAATTTTATATCAGGACAAACTAAGATATATGATTTTACAAAAGAAAAGGAAGGAGATAAAAATTAGTGATAAAGCCATCGATATTAATAAAGACTGTTGAAGGCGAGTATGAATTATTAGGTTCAATTGAATCAATCGAATGTGAAAGATATGAATCGAAAAAAATAACAGTATCAGATTGTCATATAAATTATATTAACGAATTTGAGGCAACAATTACTCCAATTAATATTTCACGAAAAAGGTTTATAAAGAAATTAATGGCAAAAGGTATTCAAAGAAATGGTGCTAAAGAAATAGCTGATTATTTTTTAAAAAAGCGTGGACGATATTATTTGATTGATTTAATGCATTTTTAATAAATTGATTAGAAGGAGGAAATGATACAATGAATTCAATAATACAAAATAAAATAGAAAAAAAGATAAAGGGTATTAATAAAGATTTAAAAGAACTTTATTCTATTTTAGACAAATTACCTTATGAATCTGATTTGTTTTTAGATGATACTAGAGAAGAAATAACTGGCATAATTGGCTATCATGTTCATTTAACACTCAAGTTGAGTCAGGAATTTATTGTTGTTTTTAATTAAATAAAAAATATAGAAATAGAACTATAAAAGAAAGGAGTAAAAAATGAGTGAGGGAATAATAATGACCTTAATAATTTGTGTGACAATTTTACTTGTATGTTTAATAAATAAAAAAGGGGAATGATATATGTATAAAGAATTAAAAAAACAAATAGCAGACAAAAATGTTATTCATGAAATAAGATTAGGAATAGAAAATAGAATAAGATTTAAAATAGATAATCAATTAGGTTTAAAGGGAATGTCTTTTCAAGAAGTTAAAATTGAAATGACAACTAAGCATGTAGATAGATTTGCTAAAGTATTTGCAGATATAGAAGAACTTGATAAACAACGAGAAGAACTTTTAAAAGAAGAAAGTATAATTGATGATATGTTAAATAAAGTGGATCGTAAAATATCAGAACTTAATGATATAGAACTCAAAGTATTTAGAGGTATGTATTTATGGGGAAAGACTCAACAAGAAATTGCGGAAGCAGAAGATTATAGTTTAGCTCGAATAAAACAGATTAGTATTGATATTAATAATAAATTAAAAAATTAAAAGACTATACTCTCATTATACTAAGTTTGTGATAAAATGATATTATCGAGAGATTAGACTTAAATGATAAAGGATAGTGTAATAACTGTTCTTTTTTTGTGAGGATTTATGGCAAAAGAATATTCAAAATGGTTTTACAATTCAAGTCAATGGAGAAAACTAAGTGCTTATATAAGAGAAAAATATAACAATACTTGTCAAGAGTGTGGTGAGTTTGGAGATCAAGTACATCATATAATAGAGATTACACCAGACAATATAAATGATGTTAATATAACTTTAAATGAAAACAATCTAACATTACTTTGTGATGCTTGTCATAATGCAAAAAAGAAAAAAGTCTTAGATATTAATGAAGGATTATATTTTGATGAAAAAGGAAATATGCATTCAAAATAGACTCCCCCCATTTAATAAAA
>CANPWX010000066.1 GCA_947585065.1 uncultured Bacilli bacterium
ACAAAAGAAGAAGGATTTTTTATGATTTTATTTTTTAGTAAATCTAAAATATAATCTTTATCCATATTTAATGATACGTTTAGTATTCCGTCTCTTTCTCCACGGTTCATTGCAAGAACGCGATAATGTTTTGCATAACGAATTTTTTCTGAAAAATCATAATACATGGAATATGTTTTTTTCTCATCTTTTGCATTTTTCTTTATTTTACTTTCTAGTACTCCATTTTTTATTATTTCATTTTTTATTATTTTTCGATAATAGGCATTATCACTTATCCACTCAGCGATGATATATTTTGCTCCTTGAATTGCTTTTTCTTCATCACAATTATAACCACTCGCTAATTCTTTTAAAGATCCATTAATGGGAAAACTCATTATTTTTTTTGCTAATGGTTCTAACCCCATTTTAATAGCTTCACTTGCTTTTGTTTTTTTCTTTTCTTTAAAAGGTCTATATAAATCTTCTACATCACTTAACTTTGTACAAAGAAGAATTTGATTCCTTAAATCTTCTGTCATAAGTTCTTTTTCTTCAATTAAACGAATTACATCCTGTTTCCGTTTAGATAAATTTTCTAAATAAGTATATTCTTTTTCTATGGTTCTAATTTGTTCTTCATCTAAAGAACCTGTTCTTTCTTTTCTATATCGTGCGATAAATGGAATTGTACATCCATCTTTTAAAAGTTCAAGAACTGCTTCAATTTGTTCTTTTCGCACGGACATTTCACTTGCTAATAAATCAATATTGTTCATTTTTAACTCTCCTCTAACCTTATTTATTTTACTAAATTTTTTTGTTAAAAAAAAGATTAAATCATTTTTTTCTTTAACCTTTTTAGATTATTTGATTTAAATTTTCTTTTATCTTTTTCGTCTAAAGTATCATAATATGTTTGAACAAAAACATTATAAATTATTTTTTCATTTTCTGTTTCATAATTATTTAATTCTTCTATTATTTCTTCCATCATATTTTTATATTCATTGTAAAAAGAATTACTTACTACTTTTAAATTTTGGGCCTCCACACATAAGTCTAATTGATTTTTTAAAATACTATCTACTAAGTTTCCTTCTAGGAAAATTAAATAATAATAATATTTTAAAAAGAATTTTTTTTGCTCTGGGTCTTGAATTTTGGAAATGCTTTCTTCTAATTCATCGATATATTTTATCAGAAATCTATCTAATATATTTTCTTTTTCCTCATCATCAGTAACAAGATCATTGTATATCGTCTTAAATGTATCTTCCGAGATGTTTCCTATTAAATAATCTAATATGTTTGAAACATCTTCTAATAATTGATCTATTTCTATATCTACTTCTTCCTCAAGTATAATGTTACTTCGCTCTTCTTCATCCCTTTCTTTTATTAGTAAATCTGTTATTTCATAAGCATTTATTCGATTTAAAATTCTTAGTTCAAAAAATTCATTTATTTCATTTAATTCTTTCCATGTTTTTTGATTCTCTAGTGAGTTTACATAACGAAGCATTGGATATGGAATAGGATATTCTTTTTCGTTTCCATAACAAATGCAGACATATTCTTTAAAATTCAAAAAATCTGGGATTTGTTGAAATATTTCTTGTTCTTCTTTTGTTAATAAAGAATATAATTCATATAATTTTGGTTCTTTTATTCCGGCAAGTTTATTTTCTACTAACCATTTAAATGTTTGAAATAATTCTTTTTCTAATTTTAATAATTTTTGATAATTTAATTCATAATTTAGAATTTGTTCTTTTGTAAATGTTGCATAAGGAATATCGTCTTCTTCTATTGTGCTTTCTTCTAATTCTAAGGAATAAGAAGAAATAATACTTTCTAAAAATTCATTTGGTTTTTCTTTTGGACTACTATCATATATTTCTTTTATCTGTAAAGCAATATTCTCATGATATGACTTTGGTAAAACTTTAAAAATTGTTTTTAAATATTCTTCTCTATCTGGAGAATCTGTTTCTAATAAATCTATCACAACACTTCCAACATCTTTTAATACTTCTATAAGTAATTTATTATTGAATTCTTGTATTTCATCTGTTTTTATTTCATCTAAATAGTAAGAGCTTTTCTTTTCTTTATAGTTTTGATTTATTAAACTTTCTAAATAATATAGTTCTTTCCAAGATGTTTTAATTTCATTAAAGTATGGATTAAATATATCTTCTATATCTTTATAATTTACACAGGTATTTTCTTGCAATAAGAAAAATTGAATTCTACGAAAAATTTCAAATAAACTTTTCCACTTCACATCCGATATATCAGGGTTTTCAAGAACCATATGAAAAAATAACGAATGACTAATTATCTTTTCTTCTTTCAAAGCTTCGTTGTAGAGCTCATTTAATTCATCATAATTCATTGAATTCATAAGAGATTCTTTTTTTTCTTTTAAATCATTTAATATTTCAATTAAAGAATCTTTCTTTTTTAGTTTTAATTTTTTTTCTATATTATAAATATGATTATTTATATTTTCTAATGTTTTCCAATTCATAACAAACCTCCTATTTCTTATAAACATTATATTTTATTTTCTATCTATTCGTCAATCCTAAATATCAATTAAATCCTTTTTTATTATTAAAAAAGATTCATTTTTTTGAATCTTTTAATTGTTGATATGATGATGAACATTTGGAGTTTCCATAGTAATGGGGCGGAATGTATAACCATGACTTAGTCCATATTCTATAATTTGAGAGACTGCTTTAACGCTGAAATTTTTAATATCGTGTTGTAAAACCATGTAAGTACTATTGTTTCCTAAACTTTGAATTACGTTCTTAGCTACTACATTCGTATTTGTTGTTTCTCCAGCATCGCCACTTGATACATTCCAATCAAAATATCGAAATCCTTTTGCTTCAACCGCTTTTGTTAGTTTAGACATAATATGGCTACCATTATCATAGCTTTGACTTACCGTATTCGAACTTCCTCCAGGAAAACGAATAATAAATGATTTCATACCTGTTATTCTTTCTACTTTATCCTGAATTGCATATAGATCATTAAAATATGTTGTTTCATTGGTATAGATATTATAATTGTGTGTATTCGTATGTAGCCCAATTGTATGTCCTTCTTGATAAGCCCTTAAAATTAAATTATCATAGCCTTTTGTTAATCCTTGATTTGTCACAAAGAATGTTGCTTTCACATTATATTTCTTTAAAATATCTAATAGTTCTTCAGTATACGGTCCTGGCCCATCATCAAATGTTAAGTAAATCGATTTTCCATTCGGAGTATATGTATCATTATTGCCATATACATAAACTTTACGAACTATTGATGCTTCATTTCCACTTTTATCTTTTACCCTATATGTGACTTGTTGCTCTCCAACTTTAGAAGTATTAATCGTTCCAGTAATATTTATTTCACTTGTTAAATCTCCATCACAATAATCCGTTGCTGTTGCACCAAGTTCTGTATAACTACTGTTTTGTTTCATATAGGTTGTACTTTCTCCTTTCAGTATAATCACAGGTTTGTCTTTATCTTCTATTAAGGCATCCCGTATTTCAGTGGTTTCATTCGATGATGAATCACGAACAGAAAAATATAATTTTCCTTCTTCAGCTTTTATTTCTATCAAATTTGTTATATCTCCGTCTACATTATCTAATGCTTTTACCTCATAATCTCTTAGTTTTCCATTTGGACAATAGGATAAATTTTCACTTGATATTGTAATTACGGGACTTTCTTTGTCTACAACATGAACTATTTGTTTTTTTTCTAATACCTTATCTTTATAAGTGTATTTATAGGTTACTTCATAATCACCCACTTTGGTAGAATCTACTTCTCCTTCTTTTGTAACATTTACATTCTCGCATTTCAATAATCCTCCATAGCAAACGTTTCCGCTAAAGTCGGAAAATTCTTCCTGAATATTTAGTTCAATGTTTTCTTGAAAATCTTTGACTTGAAAATCTTGTGAAAATATTAAAAAAATTGAAATAGGTAAAATAATAAGAAGTAATATGCATAATAGAATTAAAACAATTTTTTGATTTTTTGTTATTTTGTTCTTCTTATTTTTACTTTTATTGTTTTTTTCCATACCTCTACTTCAACCTCTTTACTTTTTTATTATTTGTTAAATTCTTGAACGATATACTTAGCTTCTGGATATCTACATGTTGGAATAAAACCACTCGACATTTCTAAAATTTGGGGAATTCGATTTACGATATCTGCACAAGTTAATTCCACTGTTGCTGGCTCATCATTTTTTACGATAGTAGTAGGTTCTCCAAAGATTGTCCATTCATTCCTATCTTTTTCAGCTTCTGTATAGACTTTGCCAATGCATTCGACTTCTAATATAATATTTTCTTCTGTAATTCCTGTTACAATAGCATTCATCCCACGAACGGTTCCTTTTGCTATCATGCATCCTAAAGTTTCGCTATTTTGATCACTTTCTGCAAGAATTGGAACACATTCTTGATTTATTTTTAGTAAATGAAGACCTAGTTTTTCAGCTAGCCAACCTACTACATTCCACATATAACTTGGAAAAAATTCACGTTTTTCCATTAATTTATTTTTTTCTTCTTCACTCATTTCATTTCCTTTGGCAACTGAATCATCAAATTCACTTTTACTTAAACCTACTCCATGAGCATTTGCTAGAGCAATCCCATAATCTTCTACGTTATAAGAACTTAACCCTTTTATTTTTGTAATACGATTGGTAGATGCACAGATACTTGTAACCATATTCCCCCAAAAAATATCTTGATAACCACAACCAGTAACTGTTACATGAAATGCTTTTGCCAAAGCATCTATTTCTTTATATAAAGTTGGATTCGAATTACTTGGATAAAAAGCTTCTTCACAAGTTGTTAAAACATTGACTCCATTTTTTATACAGATTCTTAGTTCTTCTTCTATGTCATTTAAAAAGCTCATCGTTGTAATAATTGCTACATCCGCTTGTTCTTTTTTTAAAGAAGCATCTAATAAATTAACATTTTGAATGCAAACTCCTTTATTTTCTGTTTCCATAATTGTTCCAATATCTTTTCCAATAATGGCTGGGTTCACATCAAAAGCGGATATTACTACTCCTCCTTTATCATATATATATTTCATAATATATTTGCTCATTTTTCCACAACCAATTTGAACTACTTTTATTTTATTCATATTTCATTATCCCCTTTCTTCCAAATTCACATTTTCTTCTATTATTAAATCATGGAACTCTATTTTAAATCGCTCAATTTCTTTTTTCTTGACATCTTCATATATATTTTTGGCATTACAAATAGCTTGATAAATATGTTTTATTTTTACATTTTTTTCATTTTCGTATAAGGCATATGTAAAAGCATTTGATAAAATAGTTAGACAGATATCAGGGTATCTTGATGCTATTTCATAAACTCTTTTGTATTCATCCGTCATTTCTACAATAAATGTCATGATACGTTCTTTTATAAACTCGCTGTAGGCCAAAGAAACACCAATTTGTTTTTCTAATTTTGGAAGTGTTCCCATTAAAATTTTTACAGTGGACTTTTTATCGGTTTCTAATACTTCAATTTTTTGGAATCGTCTTAAAAAAGCTCTGTCTCGTAAAATATAAGTTTCATATTCTTCTGTTGTTGTTGCTCCTATCATTTTAATGGAACCTCGATCTAGTCCTGCTTTTAACATATTAGCAAAATCAATTCCAC
The DNA here is from genome assembly GCA_947585065.1 of uncultured Bacilli bacterium. Taxonomy (GTDB): domain Bacteria; phylum Bacillota_I; class Bacilli_A; order RF39; family UBA660; genus Ventrenecus. The sequence goes on from CANPWX010000066.1 coordinate 5,724, forward strand.
CATTTTGTGAAGTATTTTTGTTTACTAAAACATGTGTTTCGTCAATAAATAATATAGTTTTATCTCTTTGGTTTAATTCTTTTACTAATAAATCAATTCTATTTTCTGTTTGCCCGTCTGTATTCACGGAACCAAGTAATGAAGTAATATTAATTTTTATGATTTCCCAACCTTTTAGGGCATCAGGAACCAGATTTTTTTGAATTCGATAAGCAAGTCCTTCCACAATTGCAGTTTTACCAATTCCTGGTTTGCCTACTAAAAGTGCACTTTTTTCAGGAGTTAATAATGTTAATATACATTGTTTAATCTCATTATCACGGCAAATAGCAGGATCAGTAATATAATTTTTTTGAGTTAAATTTTCTCCATACCGTTCTATCATACTAATTTCTAAATGTAATTCTTCCACTAGAACCACCTACTGTAATTATTTTAACACAAAGCAACAAAAATTACACTGATTTTTGAATAAAAAATATTCTACCATATATTCAAAGTTAATTACTCCTTGAATATACAAGTAGAATTATACGTGTTTTAACCTCAGTTTTATTATAGGATATTTTTTATAAATAGATTAGAATAAACTGAAAAGGAGGTGATCCTATATTAGGAGAACTATCAAAAATTTACAACAACAATGATTAAATGAAAGCTCCTATTCACTAAGTGATTCGAAGAACAAATTTTGGACTGAGAAAAACCTAACCAACGAAATCAATGTATCTCTTTTTATGTCCTTAACTATTATAATCAATAGTTCTTATTTTATGAAAGATTTCTCTTTCTTGTAAACATTAT
>CANPWX010000067.1 GCA_947585065.1 uncultured Bacilli bacterium
TCTTTCTTATACAAATGATTCTTTTTCTATTAATATTATATCAAAATAAGGAAAAACTTAAAATAAATTTTTTAATATATAATAAATCACGTTTACAGCAATACTATTACCAGCTTGTTTGTATAACTGTCTATTAGAAACATTACTATTTTTTGCTTTATAGAAGTCTTGATCATCAAAACCCATAATTCGCCAACTTTCAAGTGGACTAATTCTTCGTACAAAAAAACAATTATCTTGATAGATAATCATTTTACACATATCTTCAGTAGATCTAGCAGTAAGTGTTGGTGCATATCCATTCATAGACCAAAGTCTAGTACTCTGAATATAGCGACAAGAAGTATCACGTCCACAATAATTCTTGCCTTCAATAAATCTACATAAATTTATTATATATTTTTTTCTTCTATCTTTTAAGTTTTTACACACAAGTTTATTTTTAGTGTAATCTTTACTTTTAACAAATTTTTCTAAATCAAAATAAACCTTTTCTGATAAGATTAGTTTCTCAGCAGCTTGTTTGTCTATCAAATCTTTAAGTCTTAATTTTAACTTTTGTCTTTGTGGAAATTGATATAAATATTTTCCTTTAATTGCTACTAAAAAATATCTATTTCTATTTTGTGGTAGTCCATAATCAAGAGCGCATAACACACTATCATATAAAGAGTAACCTAAATTTTCTAACTCGTTTTTAAAAAGAGTTAGAGTTTTTTCAAATTTTTGTTGTGTGATAGCCGCCACATTCTCAAAAATAACTACTTTAGGTCGGTTTTTTATTTCATGCAATAACCTTATCATTTGCCAACCAAGAGAGGAACGAGTATTACTATCAAAATCAAAACCACGTCTTATACCAGCCATACTTATATCTTGACACGGAAATCCACCAATCCAAATATCACAATAAGGAAGTGTATAACCATTTATTTTTGTAATATCTCCAAGATTATCATCTGGACTTTTATTATGTATAGAACAATAACTTTTAATAGAATACTTATCAATTTCACTAAAAAAAACATTTTCATAGTTTTTAATAATACCATTCTTTTTTAATCTTTTAAAAGCCATTTCAGGACTTCCAATTCCAGAAAAGAAAGTACCAACTTTTACATTTCTATTATCTAATTTAAAATATGGATAATTAAAGTTAAAAATATTAAGCATTTGCTTGTCCATTTTTAACACCTTTCTTTTTAGTTGGATTTGCTTTTTTAGTAGGTATTGTTTTTGGTGGATCATCATTAAATAATTCTTGTTCTATTCTGAAAGTATCCAAATCAAATACTTCCAATCTATGAAAATCTTTATGTTTAATTTTTACCTTATCAGTAGTTTTAAATTCTATTGGATAATCATTTATTTGTTTTAAATTACTTTGTATAGGTGACATTCTCGCCCTTAATATTATTGCTTCGCCAATCTTTAAATTAATAAGTTCATCAGTAGTTTTTAAATCTCTACCAGTCAGAGAAGTGTCAGAAGATAAATTAAAGTCTGCTTTTCCATATCTATTAGATGATGACGTTCTAGTTGTTGCTATTGTATATTTTCCTAAACGATTTGAAATCTCACGAGCAGTATTATAATCATTAGTAAGTAAATAAACCCAATTACTACAATTTGCTTTAATAGTGCCAGCTGATTCTTTATAACTTTCTTGTAATTGATTAAAGTCTTGTATAACCATATAAAAGCGAATATTCCTAGATCTTGCTACTGTTAGTTTTTTAGATAGTTCACTTATTTTTATTGTGTTACATAATTCTTCACATATAAAATTAACTCTAATTGGAAGTGATCCGTCTTTATATTTTTGTGATTCTTCTACTAACACTTGATATATCTGATTTATAAATAAACCACCTATAAAATGACGTGAAAGTTTTTCATCTGGTATAATTAAGAAAATAGCAGTCTTCTTTTTACCAATGTTTCGTATATTAAAAGACGTTTTACTAGTTATATTACTAACACCGGTATCTCCAAACACTCTTAATTTTGAAGCCAGAATAGAGAAAATAGTTGCTCTAGTTTCTCCACGAGCAAAATTACCGGTAGCATATAAATTTTTAGCTACATTTCCAAAAGGTCGATCGGAAAAATACTTATCTAAAGAATTTTGATCGCCATATCTTTTGGATCCATGTTCAACAAGTAAATTATATATAGAATGAAAATGAACTTGATTTTCGGACTTCGCGTCTTCAATTAAAGCAAGACATAAAGCACTTAAAACAGAAGCTGATGACTCTTGCCAATATTTATCACGACTAGTAACGTCTTCACAAATCGCATTTGATAAATCATTTATTGTTTCAATTTCTTTTTCAAAATTGTTTTCTTTATAATAATCATAAGCAATAGATAATGGATTCCAATAATCACTATTAGAACTATCTCTTAAATTAATTACTTTAACGTCATATTTCTTACTCTTTAAATACCTATAAGTAGTTTTAAATAATTCTCCCTTAACGTCATTTATAATCATTGATTCGCCACTATCAGCAAGATTAAAAATTAAAGGTAAAATTACACTAGCAGTTTTTCCAGATCCTGTGTTTCCTATAACAAGAGTGTGATTTGAACTAGTATCTACATAATATTTATTTTTCTTTATTGAAACAACCATACCACCTTTTTTGTTTTCACGATTAAATTTCCACGTAACAAAAGTATCTTTTATTTCTTTATCAGTAGCAAAGTCACTACTACCAAATTCATTACTTTTAACTCTTTTTGGTACACCATTTTTAGAATTATTATTCTTTACTTTAAAATTATATTTATAATAAAATAAAACTAAAATAAAAAGACATTCCAACGTAAGAATGCCTACAACTATATTAGTATCTTTTTTTATCATATCTATAATTGTATATACATTAAAAGTAATGTTTAACTTAAAATTATTTTGTAAAAAAATAATCATATTAGGAACAAGAAAGAAAAGAAACAATAAAGAAATAAAAATTAGTATTAAATAATTAAATTTTTTAATATTAATAACCCCCTTAAATATCTCTACCTTGTAATTCTTTTTCTAAAATTTCAAGTAGATATTGTTCTTCTTTTTTTCTTTCAACCATTAAATAATGATTTGCTTTTTTAATAAATTGTTTAAATCTCACATTTTTATAAAAAGACTTGTTTTTAAGATTGTCGTACCTATTTTTTGAATATCCTAGATGAGAAAGTGCTTTATAAAAGTCTGTTACATTCATAGTATCCCTAGTAGAAGATACAGCACTAAATATAAGATCAACGTCATAATTTATATTAGACTTTTTTAACCAATTTGAAAGTAATTTTTTAATATCACTATCAGTAAGTGAAGCAAGTTTACCTAACTTGTAGAGATCTGTTGCGTGTCTTATAATAGTAGATTTCTTTTTTATGTTTCTACTAACAAAATTCATATTCATTATATTTATTTCTAAAAATTCTTTTTGTTTTAATAAAAAATCTTTAGAATTATAAACTTTAAAATTATATAAAATATCATTTCCAATTTTGGAATAAAGTCTTTTAATTTTATTTTCAACATATTTATTATCTTTAGACTTACCATAAATTTTTTGCTGTTCTCTCTGTAATTCTTCTAGCGAATGATAATACTTCTCAAATTCATATTTGATTGTATCGTGGTACAATATTTTTTCAATAATTTTATTAATATCTTCGCGACAATAATCTAAATTTTTAGAATTATATTGTAGTCGCCCACGTTTTGGTAGCTTATCATATAATTTTAATAAATCTCTATTTAAAGTTTTCCTAAATTTACTATTAAAAAATAATTGGTCATTCATTTTAGTAAAATTACTTTTTCTTATTTTTCTATCAAGACCAAGAAATAAATAATCTTGTTCTTTATAAAACTTTGTATTATCAATTAAGTATGAAGATATATTACTTTTCAAATATTTAATAGAAGTACGATTAAGTGTATCTTTTTTTCTTCGTTGTTCTATTTCAAATAAATTGATATGCAAATGTGGATTGTCTGTATCCAAATGAAGACTTGCATACCATTTTGTATTTGTTAAGTCCATATCATTATCCAAAATCAAATTAGGAATAATTGATTTTGTCATTAAATAATAATCTTGTTTAGTTTTTAAACCATGTTCATTTGCAAAGTCAGGGGGAAATGAAATTACAATATTCCACATTCTACCTGACTTGTCTTTAGGTAATTCTTTTATAATATCTTTCTTATTACTATCTCCATTTTTAGACCATATATAATATTCTTCATTTTCTTTTGTATCATCATAGATTCCTAATTCTTTCTCATACATTTCATTAATAGAAGATAAATTTCTTAAAGACTTTCCGTCTGCTCCGTCTTTAGAAACATAATTGCACCACCCGGCAACAAGTTTTTGAAAATTCATATCTTTTTTATAACGTACTCTAACAATAATATTACTTTTACTCATTATCTGAATCCTTTTGATTTCTTAATTCTCTTATATTTTTTAAGACTTGTTCACGAGCAACTTCTGTAATAGGGTGACTTACTAAATGTGTATTAAGTTCGGATCGTGTTTGTGGAATATCAAAATATTTATAGGTCATATCATTTTGTAAAATAATTGTTTCAATCCCAATGTTATTTTTATTTATCATGGTCAAGATTTTATAAAATTGTTTTTCGTTTGCGTCCTTTACTGTTTCAATAATAAGTTCTCTTAATTTATTTTGACTATCTAACAACATAGTTTGTTCCAAATTATCAAGTAAAACATTTTTACAATATTCACTTAACTTCATATTATTTTTATTTGCTTGTTCTTGAAGTAGTTTCTTTTTATGTGGATCTAATCTAAAGGCCACAATATTTGAATTTTTATTTACTTGTTCCATTACTACTTATAATACAATCCAAATTTTCAAATATATAATCTTTTAGCATTTTTTCTAAAACTTTTTGAATTGTAAGTCCTTTAATTTCTAATATTTTTCTAAAAGCCATATCTGTTTTATTATCTACTTGAAATTTTAAATAAACACTTTTTCTATCACTCATTAATAACAACCCCCTTTATAGTTTATTTTTTTAAATTCATTTCATCAATTAAATCATCAGCATTACTCGCTACTTTTAAAGCACAAAATAAAAACAATAATGAAAATAAAATAAAATTAATAATTAACATAATTAAAAATATATTCATAACAACATTCCTTTCTTTTAATAAAATAATAGTCCAAAATAAAGGCCATAGAAATAATAAAAACACAAATAAAATAGCAACATATTTAAAGCAGGATAAATCCTGTTTACAAACAACTCGCCAGTGGCGAGTTTTACCTTATTTCATAAGGTTTTATAAAAACTATAAGTGTTTACACTTATTAAAATTGTTATACAATCGTTTACTTAATACCTATTGAAAATAATAGGGTGTGTAACAATCGTAAACACTTTTTCTTATTATTTTTATAAAATTCTCGCCCTTAAAAGTTGTTTGTTTAAAAATATTTTGGTACATACAAAACAACATTATTTTATAATACTATTTGGATTTTCAAATACAAATTTTGTTTTACCTTTATCATCTATTTTTAAATGTTGTAATTCAAAATGAAGATGAACACCTGTAACGTGTCCAGTTGCACCAACAATACCTAGCTTGTCGCCTTGTTTAACATTCTGACCGACTGTAACAACTCTTGAATTTTCTCTCATGTGATAATAACCAGTACGATAGACGTCGTTTCCTATTTTATGTTCAATAACAACATGCTCTCCATTGTAGGGATGAGCTTCACTTTTAATAACAGTACCACTAGCAACAGCAACTATATCAGTACAAGCAGGAACAACGTCTATGCCGGTATGATTATCAGCTTTACCATTTACCGGATCAATTCTTCCACCAAAATTACAAGTAACTCTATAATTTTTACAATTAAAGGGAAGAACAAAAGTTTCTTCTGTATATGCCGTACTAAATGTGGATCCTAGAATTGCTACTATTAATATAACTATAAATATTATTCCTATGACCGGAAGAAAAGCCATAAAAAGTTTGGCCTTATGATAGCCATTAATAATATCATTTACTTCTTGCATTAACGACCACCACCATTGCCAAATAACTCTTTTTCTTCTGGTCTTAAATGAATAAATATTGGTATTCTTTTGTCATGTGAAATAACAAACAACGCTTGACCTTTGCCAGCAGTTTGTAAAAATCTTCTTTCGTTTTCACTTAACAACAATACTTTTTGAAGTGATATTATTTCTTCATTTCCTTGTGCCATTACAATTTGATAGTCCGAGTTATCCACAATAACTTGTCCATACCTAACAACTTCTGGAGAAGTAAAGTCAATCATATTTTGAGTACAAACAATAAGACTTCCAGAGTATTTTCTGATACGTTTACTAGTTTTCTTTAAAAATTCTAGTCCGTCTTTATTTTCCGGATCAATTAAAAGATGAGCTTCATCT
>CANPWX010000068.1 GCA_947585065.1 uncultured Bacilli bacterium
ATTTACTTCAAAAGTTGCAAATGTTTTATAAAGGATCACACTTCCTATTAGTAATATACAAATAATAGTAAATAGTACGACACCAATCATCTTATTATTTCTCTCTTTAAATCTCTCTAATCTCATAGTTTTACCCTTTCCATTTTCTCAAAGTTATCAACTTTTAGAAAAAAGAAAAAAGATACGATAAAATAAGGATTTATTCATTACTTGACTACAAAATCAAAAAATAATATTTTCAAATAACTAGAAAAGAGTTATAATAATTACAATAAATAAAGACAATTTACTCAAAGTTGATAACTTTAAGAATATCTAAAAAATTACTATTGCAAACAGTGTTCTATTGTTATATAATTTTTATAGATACATTTGATTATTAGGTGTTGTTATCCCTCAGTCCATAATAAATTATTATTTATTTAGGAAAGGGGGTGGTCCTAGATGGAGAAATTGAATGGAATATTTAATTATTCTAATAGTACTTATGATGGTATTATACAAATTCTACAACGAAGACTAACTTTAAGTTCAATCAAACTTAAAAAGCAGCACCCATCTTTTGATAGGTGTTGCTCACCAAAACATAAACTGGACTGAGACACATCTAATACAACAAAATCAGATGTATCTCTTTTTATGCCCTTCACTATTATAAACAAATAGTTCTTATTTTATGAAAGATTTCTCTTTCTGTAAACATTATACCACACTTTTTCTTTTTTTCAAGTAGAATTCTATTTACATCCATATACTGTAATTAATCTATAACATTTAACCCTTTATCTACTCAAACATTAGACTCCTGATATTTACTATCAATTCCAAAATATTCTTCTAACGTAATCCAATCTCCATTATTATATAGTTTATTAGCTAATTCCTCTCCAACGTAACGTAAATGCCAAGACTCGTGTTTATAACCTGTAATATCATCTTTTCCCTTAGGATATCGTAAAATAAGGCCATATCGATAACAATTATCTTGAACCCATTTTCCCTCAGGGGTACTAGTAAAATCATCGCTAATACTATTCAAATCAAACGCAAGACCAGTTTGATGTTCCGAATGTCCAGCCCTAGCAGAATAAGTATCCGCAGCAGCCTGACCATCTCGATTGACAAAATAATTATAAGTACTAACCTGAGTATTATAAGATCGATATCCACTGGAAATATACAAATTAAGACCTAAAGAACTTGCATCTGCAGCCATTTTATCAAAAGCATCTTGAGTATCACTAGTAAGTCCATTCCCATAAGTACTAGGAATAGAAAAAGTTTTATTAACAATAAGAATTCCATCTATATATGTTTCTCCATTTTTAACTTCCCCTAAAAAGCCATTACTAGTAGTAAAAGTATAATTAGTCTCATTATAAGGTTTTTCGATAACATTCACAGTAAAATCAAAAGTAGCCTCATTAAATGAGGAATCAATCGCTACATATTGCAAAGAATATTTTCCAACAGTTTGCAAATCATATTCCCCTTTAATATAAGGAACAATATCCTCTTGCGAATTATCCTCAACTTGAACCACTTTTAAAAGATCAAGATCTGTACCTACATAAACATTTATATTATCTTGAGCAGTAATAGTAGGTTTTGTTGTATCAATAACAGAAACACGAAAAGAATATTTTTCTATGTTTCCTCTTTTATCCCTAAGCAATATCGTAATATCTTTTTCTCCTATCGTAGAAGTATCTAACTTTTCATCTTGAGACTCAATCGTTCCATTTTTAACTTCTTTTAAAAATGATTGTACCATAACTGTGCTAGAAACTTCAGCAGTTAAATCATTTTCTAATAAAACTTCAATCTTCCTTTTTTGAAAGATTTTTATAAATAAAATAGAACTAAGAACAACAAGAACAAAACAAGAAATAAAAAATAGACAAAGCAAAATTTTGTTTTTCTTACTTCTTTTCATACCATTCCACTATCCTTTAAATTAATTTTAAAACTTTTATATCAAAAAAGCAACAATCTCTTAATAAAAATTGTTGTAAAAATTTGTAAAAAAAAAGACTCACCATTGTAAGCCTATTTCAAATATAAAACTAATGAAATAATAAAGAAAGCAATTCCTAAAACAGCAGTTAATCGAGTAACAAAAAGTTCCATTCCTCTTTCTTTAACCACTCCAAATAACCGATCATTTCCACCAGAAAATATTTGTCCAGAATCTCCACTTGCTTTATTACTTTGAAGTAATACTAAAACAATAAGTAAGATTGAAATAATTAATAGTATAATTTCTAACATGAGTAACCCTCCAATTCCTAATTAATTTATCATATTTCTTTCTATTTTTCAAGAAATGTTTAACGTTTCCTCAATAATTTTATGAATTTCTTCTCTTCCCTTTTTAGTAGTAGATGAAAATTTAATAAAATGATCAATTTTTAAAGTATCTTTAATTAATTTATCTTGTTTATCTCGAGCAGAAGTACTAACTTTATCATATTTAGTCGCAACTATAGTAATAGGAATATTATAATATTTCAAAAAATTATACATTAAAATATCATCTTCCGTAGGTTTATGACGATAATCAATAAGCATAAAAACACGAGATAAATTAAAACGATTCTTTAAATATTCCTCAATCATTAATCCAATTTTATGATCACTTTTTTTAGAAAGTTTAGAATATCCATAACCAGGAACATCTACTAAATAAAATGCTTTATTAATTTGATAAAAATTCAATGTTTGTGTTTTTCCAGGTTTACTGGAAGTTCTAGCAAAATTTTTACGTCCAATTAAAGCATTAATAAAACTAGATTTTCCAACATTACTTCTACCAACAAGCAAAAATTCTTTTAACTGATCGACAGGATATTGACTTTGACGAACCGCGATATGAGTAAGTTCCACATTATCAAATTTCATAACATACACCTCGTGTAAGTATTATAAAATACTTTTTTTATTTTTGCAAATTTATCATTTTTCAGTAGTAAGAGACGTTAAAATATAATCATACTCTTCTAACGGAAAAACAGAACGACAAAATTTACATACCCCAGAAGAATTAATACTCATACTAGCTCCACAATTCGGACACTTTTGATGAAGTAAAATCTCTTTAGAATCTTTCTTTTTTTCAAAAGTTAAAAAATTTCTTCTTTCCACTCTTCTTTGATCAGTTCCTTCTATTATTTTACCAGATTTCCGATCTAAAATATAATCCATATAACGTGAAATTAACTCTACTTCAACAATATCTAAAGTATCATTTTCCTTCTTATTAAGAATAGTAGTATTTTTTACATTAATTTCGTCATAAACTTGTTTTTGATTTTTATTTTTTTTATCTTCTAAAAACTTCTCCAAATCTTCAAAAACTTCCTTACTAACAAAATGCTCAATATCTTTCAAATTTTCCCTAGTAAGCGCTACATAAATCTTAATAAAAATATTATCTATTTTAGTTTTAAATAAAGCCTCATCAAATTCTCTCATATTATTCCTTTCTTTGAAAAATTACAGTTTTTTTACTTAACACATAGTGATCAGATACATGAATAAGTTCTGTTCTACAATATGGACAAACTCCACCACTTGTGATCGATACTTCAGCTCCACAATTTGGACATTTCACCGTCTCAGTAGATTGAACATCTCGAACATGCGTAAGCAAATAACGAACTCTCACTTTATTTAAATTTTGTCCTCGAACCACTTTTTCAGTTTCTTTATCAATAACATAATCATAACAAGTAACTTCTAACATAGTAGTAACTGTAATAACATCATTAGTTTTACTAATTTGACTAATTTTAATATCTTCTAAATGAAAATCCTTCATAATATTTTTCTGATTTTTCATTTTAAGAATATCTAATTGACTAATATACATATTATAAACCTCATCAGTTGTAAGATCACGTATAGCAGGATAATCAAAATTCATCCAAGCAATTTGTAAAGATTTATAATCTTCATAAACACTTTTCTTAAAGGCTTCAATATCCATGTCTGGATCTACCACATGAATTTCATCTTGAGATAATTCTTTGATAGTAGAACTGCTAATAGAAGATTTTCCCTTACGACTTAAAGTGAAAATAAAAATAAGAAAAATGATAACAACAGCAAAGACAGAAACAAAATCAATAAAAGAATACACAACTGGAGTAAGTCCAGAATAAGTTCCAGAAGATTCATAATCCCATGAAGAGCCAGAACCCCATGAAGAATCAGAACCCCAAGAGGAACCAGAACTCCATGAAGAGCCAGAATCCCAAGAGGATCCAGAATCCCATGAAGAACCAGAATCATAATCAAAATCCCATCCAGAATCTGCCTTTACAAAAAGAAAAATAATACTAAAACTAAACACGCAAAGAAGAAAACAAGAAACAATTTTCTTTTTCATAAAAAACCTCAAATTATAGTTTTTCCAAGAAATCTATCGAACGATTTTTTATCAAAACTGCATTGGCTGCATTTAAAACCCCTACTAATATTGCATAAACTCCTACAAGAATAACGAATACTAAATTACTAAATGGATTGATAATAATCAAAACACCCATAAAAATAGATAACAATGCATTAATAAAAATCGTAAGCCAACTTTCATCAGCTATTTTTTTCAATCGAAATGCAAAATCTATTTTCACAATAGCCATATATAACATCCAAAGTCCAAAAAGAACAGTTAATAACTGCATAAAGAAAAACGGACTAATTAAAATTAAGATCCCTAATATGAAATCCAAAATTCCATAAAACACATGAAAACGGAAAAAATAAAGTTCACTACTTTTTAAATAAGAATAAATATTTAGAACCCCAAAACCTAATATAGTAACACCAAATAAAACACCAATAGAAGTGACACTAAACTCGGGATGAAAAAGAAATAACAAGCCAATAATAACCAATAAACAAGAGAGTCCAATTTCCATCCACATAATATTTGTAAATAACCGATCGATATTAGTAAGTAATCTTTTCTTTCTTTTATGAAAAATTTTCTGAAACCATTCCTGAAAACTAAATGTTTCTTTTTTATGATCCTGATTTTCATTATACATACAAATCCACTCCTTCTAAAATTATAACATATTTTATTTTAATTCAAAAGTAGTTCCCTCCCTAGAATCTTTCAAAAAAACACCTTTTTCTAACAATTCATTTCGAATTTGATCAGCAAGTACAAAATCTTTATTTTCTTTCGCTAATCTTCTTTCTTCAATTTTCTTTAAAATATAGTTTTCAAATTCTTTATCAATTGTATCTTTTTTACATAAATCTAAAGATAACACGGTATCCCATGAAGAAATGAGTTCATATTTTGTTTTATCATTCCCTGTACTTTTTAATAAATCATAAATAAGAGTTAAAGCATTTGCTGTATTTAGATCATCTTCTAAACATTCTTTAAATTTCAAATCATATTCTTGATACATAACTTCATCTATATCACCAACAGGTTTTAAATTTTGAACTTTTTGTTTTAATTTTAAATAACTAGCCTCAGCATTATCTAATATATCATAACTAAAAACTAATTGTTTACGATAATGGCTTTGTAAACATAAAAAGCGAAATGATAGGGGATTATAACCTTTTTCTTTCAAGAGGCTAACAGTTAAAGTAGCACCCTTACTTTTACTCATTTTTCCTGTCTCATCCATCAAATGTTCATTATGAAACCAATAGTTACACCATTTATGTCCAAGATATCCTTCACTTTGAGCAATTTCATTAGTATGATGAGGGAAAATATTATCAACTCCACCACCATGAATATCTAAATATTCGCCACAGTAATGAATAGATATACCACTACACTCAATATGCCATCCCGGATAACCCACACCCCAAGGACTATCCCATTTTAATTCTTGACTATCAAACTTCGATTTCGTAAACCATAACACAAAATCTGCTTGATTTCTTTTACTTTGATCTTCTTCCACACCTTCTCGTACACCAACCACCATTTCATCAATTTTATGATTAGTAAGTTGATAATAGTCTTTTAATTTAGAAGTGTCAAAATAAACATTTCCTCCAGAAATATAAGCATAATCTTTTTCAATTAATTTTTCAATAATTTTAATATAATCATCAATATGCTCGGTAGCAGGTGCGATGATATCAGGAATTTTATTATTTAATAACTGAAAATCTTTGAAAAAAACATCGGTATAGTGCTTCGCTATTTCTAAAACAGATTTTTTTTCTTCTTTAGCACTTTTAACCATCTTATCTTCTCCAGAATCAGAATCACTAGTTAAATGTCCAACATCAGTAATGTTCATAACTCTTAAAACATCATACCCTAAATATCTTAATGTT
>CANPWX010000069.1 GCA_947585065.1 uncultured Bacilli bacterium
CTCCTTTTGATAAAGTTTATTTTATGAAAGGTCTTTTAAAAACAAAAGCATGGAAGGATACAAAAAGAAGTAAAATGCTAACCAAAACGAATATGCAAAGGCAAAGGAGTAATTTATGAAAAAAATTATTTTATTAATACTGCCCTTTTTTCTTACGGGGTGCTTTGATTATCAAGAATTAAATAATCTCGCGATTATTTCTGGAATATCGATTGATTATGTTGGAGAACAATTTGAAGTTTCTTATGAAATTTTAAATAGTAAAAAACAAGAAGGAAGTGACAGTGGAAGTACAAACAAAACCTATTATGTAGAAAGCGAAGGAGAAACATTACAAGAAGCTTTTAAAAATGTAAATTTAACAATTAGTAAAGAGCCATACTTTGCTCATGTAAAAGTGATACTTTTTAGTGAAGAAGTCGCCCGTGCCAAAATGGATGATGTCATTGACTTTCTCATTCGTAATCCAAATATTCGAAATATATTTGTACCCGTCCTAGCAATAAACAGCACAGCTAAAGAAATACTAAATAGTCCTACACCAGAAAACCCAGTCACCTCTGAATCAATACACAGCATGATTGAAACAAGCAAATCCTATGAAAATATAGCAATTAAACAAGATTTTGAAACATTTGTTGATCTTCTATTAGATCCAAGAAAAGATGCATACATGAATACCATCGAAGAACAAGAAGGGAATATAAAATTAACAGGAATTGGGGCATTTAAAAAAACAAAACTAATAACTTTATTAAACCAAACAGAATCAGGAGTCTTTAACGTTTTAAATAACACTTCCTATAATCATTATGTCAAATTAGCCTGTCCAGATAACAAAGAAAAATATAGTACTATAGATTTATATGATAACCAACATTCCAGTATTGAATACCAAAATGGTGTTTTAAAAGTTCAAAGTAAATTAACTGCTAGTATCATTGCCGATGAATGCCATTATGACTTTCGCTCATCCACTGATTATAAAGAACTAGAACAAAGATTTAACAAAGAAGTAGAAAAAGAATACAAAGAATTATTGACAAAAATTCAAAAAAATCAAACAGACATTCTTCAAATTAATAATAATTATTATAAAAAAAATAGAAAGGATTTAACCAATTGGTATAACATTCCCCTCGAATTTGAAATCAATGTCAATATCAATAAAAATGGTTTAATATTTCAGGTGAACAATGATGAATAATCGTAAAACTTTTTCTTTATGTTATTTTTTAGGAAGATCCTTTTTCTTAGGATTTGGTTTCTCACTCTTATCCAAATTACTAAATAAAGATGCCTGGATTTCCTGTATATTAGGAACTTTACTTGGTGGAATCATCTTACTCTTATTTCAAAAAGGAAAAGAAAAAATAAATTCTGTAAAAGAAATTCATAATTGGATTAAATATCCTTTCCTAATTTTATTTATTCTTTTTAATATTTTTATATATAGTCAAATCGTATTTATTTTTCAAACATTTGCTTCCTCTTTCTTTTTAATTAAATCCCCTGTATTTTTTATTGCTTTACCAATCCCTTTTATTATTTTTAGAATTTGTCAAAATGGTTTTTCAACGATTTCAAAAGTAGCCGAAGTGCTTCTCCCTATTTCCATTTTCCTATTTTTATTTGGAATTATTGGATTAGTTCAAAATTTCAAAATCGATTATTTTACTCCCGTGTTCACATCCAATATCACTGATATTTTTAGTGGTGCCCTATTCTTTGCCTTTTACTCCACTGCCCCATACTTTTTATTACTAAATGCCCCCATTCAAAAAAATAAATTCGTAATAAAATATTTTATTTCTTGTATCACAATATTAATATTATGTTTCTTTATCATTGGTATTTTAGGGCCAAATTTAATGCAAATATACCGTTATCCAGAATATATGACAATGAAAAAAATAAGAATTTTTAACTTCATTGAAAAAGTAGAAAATATTGTATCCATAACATGGTTATTCGACTCATTTATCACACTCGCAATCGCCGGAAACAATTTAAAAGAATGTATGCCTAAAAAAGGCCAAAAATACTTTTTTATCGGAATTTTAATTCTTTTATATTCTTGGTCTATTCTAAGTAATATTTACTATCAAGAAGGATTAACACTTTATCATTTATTGCCAATTATTTTAGGAATTTTTGAAATTTTATTCTTACTATGTACATTATTAATTCCAAAATTAAAGAAAAAAAGAAATACTTGAGGACACCCTTAAGTATTTTCTATTTGATATTCTCCATCCAAACTAAAACTTTTTGCTTCTGTAATTTTCACGGGTATTATAGAACCAATCGTATCTTTAGAAGCTTGAATATTTACAAGTTTCATCGTATCCGTATATCCATAAACTTTAGTAGAATCTTTCTCACTAACTCCCAACACTAAAACAGGAACAACTTGTTCTAACAATTTTTCATTATTCATTTTGGAATAAAAATTAATTCGTTCATTTAATCGATATAATCGTTCTTCTTTTACATGAATTGGCGTATCATCTTTCATTTTTGCTGCCGGAGTACCCTCTCTAGGACTAAAAATAAAAGTATAAGCTCCATCAAATTGACAAGTTTCCACAACATCTAAAGTGCTTTGAAAATCTTCTTCCGTTTCTCCAGGAAAACCAACAATAATATCTGTAGTAATGGCAACACCTGGAATTTTTTTCTTCATTTTTTGATAGAGCTCTAAATACTCTTCTTTCGTATATCTCCGTCCCATTTTTTTTAAAATGGAAGTGGATCCACTTTGCAAAGGCAAATGAATATAAGGCATAACATTATCGTATTGAGCAATAATATCAATCATTCTATCTGTAAAATTCCAAGGATGACTAGTGACAAAACGAATTCTTGGAATTCCTGTCTGAGCAACAGCTTCTAAAAGATCAGAAAATTCTGTACCATCTTGAAAATCTTTCCCATAAGCATTCACATTTTGGCCTAACAGAGTAACTTCCATATATCCTTCTTCTTTTAAAGCCTGGACTTCTTTTACAATATTTTCTAATTTACGACTTCTCTCTTTTCCCCTCGTATAAGGAACAATACAATAAGTGCAAAATTTATCACAACCATAAATAATATTAACCCAAGCAGTAATAGATGAATCTCTTTTATATTTCACACCCTCATAAACTTCCCCTTCTTTAGAATAAACAAGAATATCTTGCTCACCTTCTTTCGCATCAATAAGTAAATTTCCAAGTTCATGAATATTATGAGTTCCAAAAACAAAATTAACATAAGGATGTCTTTTATGAATTTCTTCGACAATGCTTTCCTCTTGGCTCATACATCCACCAATACCCACAATTACATCAGGTCTTTCTTCTTTTAAATGTTTAATTCTTCCCAAATATCCAAAAACTTTATCATGAGCATTTTCTCGAATGGCACAAGTATTTAAAAGAATAACATCAGCATTTTCTAAATCTTCACAAGGACTCATTCCTAAAAATTCTAAAATACCTTTCATCTCTTCAGAATCATGTTCATTCATTTGACAACCATAAGTTCTTAAAAAATATTTTTTCCCTTGAAAAATAGAAGAAAAAGCATAATCATTTACACAATATTCCACTTTTTCTTTTGTTCTCTTTCGAGCTTCATTTAAATTAGGATAATTCATACTACTTTTTCCTTTCTACTATCCTTAAATAAGGTTTATGAGAATTTAAAAAATTTTCTACAAATTCTTTTCCACATTCATTTGGAATAATCCTATTTATTTTATCATTGATTTCTTCTTTTGTAAAATAATTAAATGTGAAATCTATTAGAGTCTGAAAACATGATTTAAAGTCAGCATAAGATAAAATAGATAAAAGAGCCTCAGAAGAAGAAAATTGAATAGCTAAAAAATATTGATCTAAAAACTCAGAAATAAATTCTTTTTCAACAGTCTGATACTCTTCTATAGAAGATACCCAATTTTCCAGATGAAACTCATCATGTAATAAAGGATGTTCAAGTCCAGGAATGAGATACATAATCGAATAAAAAATAGAAACAAAAGTATAATCCATATACTCAGGATATTTATGACAAGTATCAAAAAACTGCTTTAATAATCTTGCTTCAAAAACATTAGAGTAATATTCAATTCTCTTTAAAGTACTTTTTATTTCAGAAAAATGAGTTCTTCTCAAAGATTCATTTTTAAGATGATTATACAAACGATATTCTGGAACCAATAGTTCTTCATCTTCTCTTTCAAAAAAGAGACAATCAATGAAAGAAAAAGTACCAAATTGACTTTCTAACTCATTCATCCATTTTTTTATTTTATAATTAGAATAACTTTTTAAATTTAGACTATTCACTTCTTCATTCATATTTTCAAAAAGTTCGTTTACTTTTAAATTCCAAAGAGAAACATTCTCCGTATTTTTAAAAACAAGAATTAACCTTTGTAATACTGTTCTTAATTGATATTCTATATCTAATAATTTTTGTAAATTTTGATCCATATTTCATCACAGAAATATATTTTAAATTTATTTATCCAAAAAAGCAAGAAATTATTGTGAATTAGCTAAATCAATAGCAACACCATTCACTTTAACATTAGAAATAATTAAATTAGATGCATATGTCCCATAAGAACCAGTTTCAAAAAGAATACCCGTCGAACCTACAGGCAAGGAAACTGTAGCTGTTCCAGAAGACGTTCTGAAAATACTATCATAGATTACCTGATGAAAATTATCCATAATAGTCATCCCACCCATACCATAACTTGTAAGTTTTAAATCATAATCAAAAGTAATAGAAGTAGGAGCTGTAGGAGAAACCTGACTAGAAATATCTACAGTATATTGTGCAGTAAAGTTCTGATTCGTTACCCCAGAATTTTCGGAATGCATAGTAATAACATTATTCAAAACTTGATAAGAGCTATGGTTACCATTGGTATAAAATGTACCTGAATAAGGAACACTTACAGCATTACTAGGCAAAGTATTAGAAACATTTCCAGCATAATCTATAGCATAAACATTTACGATGTAAGAACCACCAACCAAATTAACAAAAGTTGCAGTATTAACATCTGACGTGATTATAGTTCCATTTGATAATTGAAAAACATAATTTTGAACTTGACTCAATGTGTCCTCTCCATTAAAAATTGTTGTAGTTAAATTTATTCCACTAACTATGGCACTCACAGAATCTATAGTTGGTGAAGTCCGATCTATTTTAATTGCTGTTTCTTTGACATTACCTTCATTTCCTACTTTATCAAAACATTTTAATAAAATATTTCCATTTAATTCTTCATTAATATCCATATAATATTTTTCTTCTATAGAATGATTCGTTATTCTTTGAAATCCTGATCCATCTTTACTATATTCACAATAAGATAAACCACTTAAATTATTCGTCGCCTCTACTTCTAATGTTACATTAGTATTAATCCACGCTTCATCTGCATCTAAACTAATATTTTTAATTTTGTATTCTAATCCACTCTCTATTCCAATATCTACTCGAATACGTTTGTAATTTCCACTTGGTATATCAAAATAAATAGATGTGTCTCCTTTATTTAAATATTTTGTACTATACTTTTCTCCATCTAAAATTTCACCATCATTTGCATAGAATAATTCAATTTTAATTGACTGTGATACAGGCTCTTCTAATTCGACATATACTCCTTTTATATTTTTAAATTTACTAACATCTCGAAAATCAATAATTGGATCATCACTTATTGTTTTCCATGTTCCATTTATTCCAGCATCACTTTCATATCCATGAAATTCATACGGTAAGTTTCCAAATATATTATAATATTTATTTAAAGAAAGATTAGGAGTACTATTGTCTACTTTATAAGTATTGGTATCACATATTTTCTTGGTGTTATTCGCTCCATCTGTTACACTTACACAAACTTTTTGAGGACTTGCGTTATTTTCAAATGGAACATCAAAGGTTTTGTTTGTTTCTGTTTCACTTAAGTCTGCTGGGATACTTGGTTCACAATCTTCGACACCCACACAGTACTTAGCTGAAGATATTCCACTTTGACTATCTGTTGCTGTTACTTGGATATTTAATGTTTGATACCAATCATTACTTCCAGGAGTATTTGTTCCTTTAGCAAACTTGACTTCTGGATCTGAATGATCTATTTTGCTAATAGTGACTTCACTTGTACTTATATTTCCA
>CANPWX010000070.1 GCA_947585065.1 uncultured Bacilli bacterium
AATTAAATTCCACTTTCTTTTAATAAACGATTCAGTTCAACAGCATATTCCATTGGTAATTCTTTTTTGAAATCATCAGCAAAACCTAAAATAAATAATTCTTTAGCAGCCTCTTCACTGAACCCCTTACTTTCCAAATAAAATAATTTTTCTTGATTTACTTTCGAAACAGTTGCTTCATGCTCTAACTCACTTGTTTTATTTTCTACAACATTTTTTGGAAAAGTATCACTTTTACTACTACTATCCATTAATATTGTATCGCATTTGACAGAAGCATGAGAATCACTTGCTTGCTTTGTAATCTTACTAACACCACGATAATTCGCCACTCCCCCATTTTCAGCAATCGATTTATTGACAATATTACTTTTCGTATGCCGTCCTAAATGAATCATTTTAGCTCCAGCATCCAAAACCTGTCCTTTTTTAGCATATGCAATCGAAATACAATTACCAGAAGAATAATCACCTTTCAAAAGAATAGAAGGATATTTCATAGTGACTTTACTACCAATATTACCATCAACCCATTCCATCTTTCCATGTTCATCTACAATAGCCCGTTTAGTTACTAAATTATAAACATCATTACTCCAATTTTGAATCGTACTATAACGCATACTAGCATTTTTTCCAACAAAAATTTCTACAACCCCAGCATGAAGAGAACTTTTCGAATAACTTCTAGCCGTACAGCCTTCAATATAGGATAACTCAGAATTATCATCCACAATAATAATTGTTCTCTCAAACTGTCCTAAACTTTCTGTATCAATACGAAAATAACTTTGTAAAGGACGATCCAACTTCGTATTAGGAGGAATATAAATAAAAGAACCACCACTCCAAACCGCACCATTTAAAGCGGTATATTTATTTTCATCATAACGAACCAAAGTATTAAAATATTTTTGAAATAACTGAGGATAATCTCGTAAAGCATCATCCGTACTACAAAAAATAATATTTTTATCCGTCAAGTTCTTATGATAAACAACTTCACTTTCAAGCTGATTAGAAACACCATCCAAATAATTTTTCTCAGCATCCACAACCCCTAAATTGCAAAAAGTTTGATAAGTACTTTTTTCTACTTGATCCCAATCATGTTTCAAATCTTCTGTTTTTTTATAATATAAAATATCATCAAAAGAAAACTCCAAAGAAGGACCAAAATTAGGATTGGGTAAATCCTGAAAAGCCCGAAAAGAACGAAGACGAAAATCCCTCATCCAATCAGGTTCATTCTTTTTTAAAGATAATTCTAAAATAAACTTTTCATCTAACTTTTGTTTCATAAAGCATCACAAAACAATTATAAACGTTATTTTTTTCATTGTAAAGCAAATCTATCTGTGATATACTTTATTTTAGAATAAAGGGTGATCGATATGCCACAAAGTATTATGATAGATAATCAAAACTACTTAAAAGCTTGGATGGAATATAATCCTGCATTAAAAAACGAGTTAACCATTGAAGGAACAAATTTAGTATATAAAGAGGAAAAAATAGATATATCTCACTTCTATTTACCAGAAATGTTATATAATGAAAACTTTCGAAAACAAATCACAGAATATCATGATTTAACTTGTGAAGATTTATTTCAGATCATTAAACTATATGTGGAAACAGAAGAAATGAATGAAAAAGAACAACGAGAACTACAAATGCTACCAAAAATTAACAATATAGAAATAAGAAAAGATCAAGAAAAAGAATTTCTAGTAATTACCGATTCATTAAATAAAAAATATCGATATGATACAACAGAACCAGAAAAAATAATTAATCTATACCTAGATTTAAAAAAGAAAAAAGGAGAAGTTACTTTAAAAGAACTTGGGAGGGTGATTCAAAATGAAAAGTCCTAATACTTATATTGAAGCAATGCAAAAGAAAGATACCGAAACAACAAAAGAAATAATCGAATATTTAGAAAATGGCAAAAAATATGAAGAATATGCCCCATTTGCCTACTTTGGAATAAAAGAAAGAATTTATAAAGCCAAAGAATACTTGTCCCTTTATGGAGCAATCGATCAAGAAACAGCAACCAAATTAAATGAGATAGACTCATCGCCAACTCAAAAAGAAAAAAAAGAGACAGAAAAACAAAATCAAATAAAAAAAGAACAACAACGTATTTTACAACGTCAAAAAAATGCGGGAATTACAAATGCTACCATATTAATTTATGTCGCGGTAAACTTAGGTTTATTCTTGGCGGTACTACTACTTATCATAAAGTAGTTTTTATTTGGAATCATTTTTGTCATGAAAAAAGCAATTCCATCATATAGTGAAGTATCGGAGGTTAAATAAATGGAAATATTAAAAGTTTCATCAAAATCAAATCCTAGCAAAGTTGCAGGCGCAATCGCAAACATCTATCGAGAACAAAAAGAAGTAGAAATTCAAACGATAGGAGCAGGAAGTTTAAATCAAGCGATTAAAGCTGTAGCAATAGCAAGAGGTTTTGTAGCCCCAAGTGGCGATAATCTAATTATCATACCAGCTTTTAATGATATTGTAATTGATGGGGAAAATAAAACAGCAATGAAATTAATCGTTACAAACAAATAAAGAACTCGAAAAAGTTCTTTATTTTTTAATAAATCTTATCAATACTTCTTTTTAATTTTATAGGTTCATTTTCCAAAGTTTCCTGACAATCTTTTTTCATATTTTCAAGTTCCAAATAGAAATGTTCTTCAGAAAATTCATGAAAAGTATGGCGAAAAGTATTTAACCGTTTACTAATTATATTTCCATACTCATCAACATAATATTCCAAATAATATTTATTCGGACAATTACACTCATCTTTATCAAATAAAGAATGTTTTAACAAAAAGATCTTTTTTCCACTCCAATCAACAGGAATAATCTCATCACAAGACACTGTAATCGCTTTACCAGAAGGAATATCACACAAATAAGAAACGTGATCAATCATTAAAATTGCAAGACGATCACCCACTTTTTTATATTCAGAAACTCTTGATAATTCTTGAAACCCATTTTCATAACGATAATGAATCGTACTAATAACTCTTTTCTCTCCAGTTTTCTCCATCATTAAATCATTTTCTCCAAAAAAATCAAAATTCCAAACATTAGTAAAAATAGCTGCTTTTTCATCTCCTAAATGAGCAATAAAAACAACTTGATTATCAATCCATTTAGACCCAAATACTTTTGAATCACTAATCCATAAATCCTCTTCTAAAAAACTAATTTTATGATGATTATAATGAGCACTATATTTCATAAATTCTTCTCCCATCTAGCATAAACGCCACAAGGTAAAACTAAAGAACTATTTTTCATCGGAATACCTAATTCATCACTAGAAATATGTCCAGGATAAGTCTTACCAACAGTAAGTTCCAATAAATTTTCTAAAACAGTTTTAGATAACCCGGTACTATAAGAATTAATTAAAAACAAAACAGGATCCGAACTCAAAATCTGCATACACTCTATAAGTAAATCATAGAGATCAGTCTCAATATTCCAAACTTCTTTTTTACTTCCCCTTCCAAAACTAGGAGGATCCATAATAATAATGTCGTAATGATTTCCTCTTCGAATTTCTCTTTTAACAAATTTCATCACATCATCTACTAAAAAACGAATTGGCTTGTCCTCTAAATGATTAAGTTTTACATTTTCTTTCGCCCATTCAACCATTCCCTTAGAAGCATCCACATGCGTAACACTTGCTCCCTCAATAAGACAAGCGATACTACTTGCACCAGTATAAGCAAATAAATTTAATACTTTTAAAGGTCTATTAGCATCTCGAATTTTTTGTCTTAAATAATTCCAATTATATGCCTGTTCTGGAAATAGGCCCGTATGTTTAAATCCCATTAATTGAAGTCCAAATACTAAATCACGATAATGAACTACCCAACTATCGGGTACTTCTTTCAAATAAGACCAACTTCCTCCTCCACTCTTACTACGTTCATAAATAGCATCTGCTTGCCATAAATCCGGAAAAGATTTTTCTTTCCAAATAATTTGTGGATCAGGACGAATTAACCGAACTTGATTCCATCGTTCTAATTTTTCCCCATTTGCCATATCTAAAATTTGATACTCATGAAAATCATTCACTACTTTCATTTAAATCTTTCCCCTCCTAAGTTCATAACATAATATCTCATCAAATTCCAAAACTCCAAGGAAGAAACTATAAAATCCTAAAAAGAGAGTAAGGATATCTTGAGAAAAAGATAAATTTAAACTAAGAAGAATACTAAAAGCCAAAAAGAAAAGAAAATGAGCGACTTCTAACAAAAAATAAGAACTCTTATGATCATGAAAATAATCAGCCTTTTTTAACTGAATAAAACTAACACACGTTGCAAAAAGAAGGAAACTAATAGCTAAAAATTTTCGATTTTCCACAATAGGAAAAATAAAACATCCACAAGCAAACAAAAGACCCACAATACTACTAAGAAGCGTTAAGATATTTTTTCTTTTAGAAAAACAAAACAAAAGAAAATGCTTTAACCCATAAATAACAAAGAATAGAATCAATAAAACTTTAAAATTTTCGAAAAAAATAAAGGAAGAACAAAGCAAAAAAACTCCATAAAAAATTTGAATCAAACTAGTAATAAATGGCAAGAAATCTTTTTCTTTTTTCATACAACCAACTCCTTGATATTATTATAATTGTTTTTTTTATGGCTGTAAATATTTCCAAATTATATTTTTAAAAATTGAGTCATTTTCAAACTAACATTTCTAGTAAAAGGATAATTTGTATTGCTAATGTAAGTAATAGATGGGGCAACAACAACCATGCTATACACAGGATGAGATCGAGGATAATAAAAGATTACTGTAGAATTAATAACCGGAGTATCGACAACTCCATCCTCATCACTATCGTAAAAGGTTTCACTTGTACCCGTTTTACCAACAGCCTCTAATTCACTTTTGACATAACTAGATGCAGTACCACCATGAAAAACTTGATAAAAGCCTTCGGTAATTCGATCATAATACATTGAATCTAAAGGAACTTGATTTAAAAAAATAGGAACATCATTTTTTTGAAAACGAAGAGCATAACGTGCTCCATAATTAGCCAACGTATTAATATATTGTAAAAGACTAATAGGAGTATAAGTATCATACTGACCAATGGCAAAGTTTAGAAGCAAATCCCCTGCCACCTTCTCACCTTTCATACCAGTCTGTTCAATAGGATAATCCACATTAGTTTTACTTCCAAGTCCATATCCTGCAAAAATATTACGATATCTTTGAAAATCTTTTTCAGTGACAGAAAATTGCATATTATAACTATATTTTTGTCCTGTACTTTGAATAGCAGTTAAAAATTGAAAATAATTAGAACTAGTTTTTAAAGCCGAAATATCATCCACATAGCCGAGACGAGTATAAGAACATTTAGAAGGCTCACTATATAATTTAATACAAGCATCAAGAACTTTTTTACCAACATCAATTCCCCCACTTAAATAACCAACAGTACTACTAGCACCCTTAACAACACTCCCCATCGCATAAGAAGAAGTAAAATTAGTAATAGTAATATCTTGAAAAGTTTGATCCTGATTGAGATGCAAACCAGATAACGCGACAATCCCACCTGTCTTAGGATCCCCAATCATCGCATAAGAATCACGAAAAAACTTAGCACTCGGTAATTGACTAGCAAGTAACATTTCTTCTTTTAAAATACGTTCCAACTCTAACTCAATCTCAATATCAATATGAAGAGTAATATCATTACCTGGTACCCCTTCACTCAGAAGAGTTAAAGAATTATCCGAATTAACAAAATATTTACTCTTAGTCCCTTTTAAAATACTTTCATATTCACTTTCTAATCCACTCACTCCAACAATATCACTTAAAGCATAACCATCCTCCAAAAAATCCTCTACTTTTTCAGCTGGAATACTCCCAATACTTCCAAAAATACTTTTTAAAGTTTCTCCATAAGGATAAATC
>CANPWX010000071.1 GCA_947585065.1 uncultured Bacilli bacterium
TCCAAAGATTCCTTGAGCGGAGGAGCTATAACAGCATGAAACTTAGGATGATTCATTTTTCTTTTATTATTAGGATTATTTATTGCCAAAAAATTACCCATATTATAGATGTTAAGTCCATCAATAAACAAATGATCTCCAATTGCTAAAAATTTACCAGCTGTAAAAACACCATTAATATAAATAGCATGTTCTGGTTTATCACATTGTACAATCCAAGAATTTGCTTTTTTAGAAAAAGTTAAAACCCCATTATAATTTTCATAAAAAATATCATTATTTGTATTTCCTAAAGTAAACTGAGTAAGTGTATCAAAAGAAAAAATTTCTAAGGTCTCATCATATAAAGGCATAGTAAAAATCTTTATCTTTTTATCTTTATACGGAATAAAATAAGTTTGAAAAACTTCAAGAACAATAGGTTCAGAACTATCCTCTAATTGATAAACCCAATGTTCATTAAATGCAAATACATTTAAAATATTTCTTTTTTGTCCCATCTCATCATAAGCAGAAATCCAATAATTACCATCTACTACATTTGGAAGTGAATACACTTGATAAGTATGCATTGTCTCAAAAAATATAAGTAATCGCATATCATCACTTCCTCTTTATTCTATAAAAAATTATACCATGATAAAAAGAGAAAGAAAAGAAAAAATAACCTTTATCAGGTTACTATTTTCCAGTATCAGCCATACTCGCAGCTTCTGCTGCCATTTTAATATTACTTATACAAGTATCTAAATTAGCATAGATTTCAGGCAAATGATCATTTATAGTTTGAAGTAAAGAAGATTTAGCTGTTTCAGCTGCATTACCTGCCCAAATACTATCATCACCCAATTTATTAATAGTAGCATTTAAATTAGAATGAACATCATCTAAAGTAGATTTAATTTTAGCCAAAGTCTCTCCAATTCTTAAAATAGCATCATAATTATAAGTAACAATTTCTTTATTTATAGTACTTTCAGCCATTTGTGAAATTTCATTAAGTGTAAGTCCATTCTCACCAAAAAGTGGATCAACATTAGTTTCTACTCCTAAGTTATTTCTTTCTAACCCAGCTACTTGAGTAGCAACTTCTTCCATAGTCTCCGCGAAAGCAAGTCCAAACTTCTTAGAAAAATCAGCTAAAGTATTATATGTAGTCATAAAATTATTATAATTTTGAAAAGCAGCATCCCCTGTCCAAACATTTGGTTGAACAAGCTCAGAAATAGAATTACTCATTTCCTTTAAACAACTTGCAATACTATTTCCATCGCCATCAATCACTCTTAATAATTCATTTGACCAAGTTTTAACACCTTCTGGATTGTAAACAAAAGTTCCCATATTTCTATTCCTCCCTTAATATGTATTCTCTATACTTACAAAGAAACTATACCATAAAAAAAGAAAAAAAGAAAAAATATAGAAAAAAATTTACATATCTTTTACATATTTTTTAAATTTTCAATTTCTTCTAATTTTTTTGGAATATCAATTCTTTGAAATAAAGCTTTTGGTTCATTCACTTGATAACTCAAATCCGTTTCAAAAGATTCAGAAAGATTAGAAATTCCAAGTTGTCTCAATATCTCTTCACTAGTATCTGGTAAAAAAGAAGATAATAATACTGCACATACACGAATAGATTCCAATAAATGATATAGAACCGTTTCTAAACGATTTCTTAAATCATCCTCTTTTGCAAGTACCCAAGGAGTAGTATCATCAATGTATTTATTACACTTACGTAAAGTATCAAAAATTTCTTCCATAGCAAGACCAATTTCTAAATGATCCATCTTCTCATCTACTCGATGAGATAAAGACTTCACAAATTGCAAAAAATCATTATCTACTTCTTCAAAAACTTTTGTATTTTTGACATGACCATCAAAATATTTAATAGCCATCGAAATAGTACGATTTACTAAATTTCCAAGAACATTAGCTAAATCACTATTAATTCGTTCCATAATAAGTTCATAAGTAATCGTGCCATCATTTTGAAAAGGAATTTCATGAAGAACATAATAACGAATGGCATCTACTCCAAATAAATTCACTAAATCATCCGCGTACATAATGTTACCCTTACTCTTACTCATCTTATCAGAACCAAACAAAAGCCAAGGATGTCCAAAAACTTGTTTAGGAAGTGGTAAATCTAAAGCCATTAATAAAATTGGCCAATAAATGGTATGAAAACGAATAATATCCTTTCCTATTAAATGCAAATCACAAGGCCACCATTTATGAAACTCCGCACTAGCATTATCAACATCATAACCAATATTCGTAATATAATTAGATAAAGCATCAATCCACACATAAACGACATGTTTATCATTAAAAGGAACTCTTACTCCCCAATCAAAAGTCGTACGAGAAACACATAAATCTTGAAGTCCAGGTTTTAAAAAGTTATTAATCATCTCATTCTTACGAGAAACAGGTTGAATAAAATCAGGATGACTTTCAATATATTCTATCAAACGTTCTTGATATTTAGAAAGTTTAAAGAAATAAGCTTCTTCACTTCTTTTAACAACTTCTCTTCCACAATCAGGACACTTTCCATCTACAAGTTGAGTTTCTGTCCAAAAAGATTCACAAGGAGTACAATAAAGTCCTTCATACTGTCCTAAATAAATATCTCCCTGTTGATATAACTTTTCAAAAATATGCCCAACAACCTTTTTATGTTGAACATCTGTTGTTCGCACAAACTTATCATAGCTAGTATTCATAATATCCCAAATTCTTTTTATTTCCCGGGAAATATTATCCACAAATTCTTGAGGTTCCATATTAGCCTCTTTAGCTTTCAATTCAATTTTTTCCCCATGTTCATCCGTTCCAGTTTGAAAATAAACATCAAACCCTTTTCTTCTTTTAAAACGTGCGATGGCATCAGCTAAAACAATCTCATAAGTATTCCCAATATGAGGTTTTCCAGAAGCATAAGCAATAGCCGTAGTAATATAATACTTTTCTTGATTCATAAAAATCAACTCCTTAAAAACAAAAAAGCCATGAATGTTGAAATCTTCATGACTAACAAAAAAATGAATAAAACTAATCTCTTTTCTTCAACATTGAATAATTTTATTCTACCATAAAACTAAAGAATGTCAATTTTATTTCCAATAATTTTAATAAAAAACTGAATAAAATTTTTAATATAAGATAAAAAAGGTTGATCACTTACCACTCCCACAAGCCCCACTACATCGCTAGAAACTAAAATGGGAACAACATAGAAATAACCAGTAATTTCACTATCCTCAAATAGACTCTCTGAAACAAGAGATTCATAAGAATTCCTCTCATCAAGAACTTTGATTAATTTAGAATTCAATTCATGTTGAGAAATAGAATCCATACTACTAGCAATCACTTTTTCTCGATCCGTAACAAAAAGATTTAAATTCATCTCTTCATGAGCAAGTTCACATAACTTTACAACTAAATCATGAAACAACAATAATCTGGAATGCTTTTGCAAATAAATACCTTGATTATCAACAAATATTTCTAAATCCTCTCCATCTTTAATTCCTAAAGTTTTACGAATTTCTTTTGGTAAAACAATTCGCCCCAATTCATCAATCTTTCGTATAATACCTGTTTCTTTCACAAAAAACTTCACTCCAATCTAATACATAGTTTGGAAGAAAAAGAAACATTTTATACTTCTAAATCATCATGAATTTTTTGAATTAAAGGAACAACATAATAAATAAAGTGTTTTTCTAATTTTAAAATAGGTAACGAAATAGAAATTTTCTTATTTTCATATTTTAATTGAAACTTAGGATAAATACTATAAGCTTCTAAAAACAACTTATCTCCCTTAATATTAGAAGAAATAGACTCTGGAAGTATAATCTTTATCATTTGAGGTGTTTGACTAACTTCTTTAATTTCCAGTTCTTGAGCTAATTTTTCAAACCATTCCTCATACATATAAACTTCCATTTCTTTGGTAATAGTACCAAAACGATCTTCTAAAATACTTTTTACTTCTTCTAATTTTTGATAAGAATCGATCTCATTAATCATTTTATGAATTTCAATTTTAATCGATTCATCCGAAACATAACTATCTTCAATATGGGTATCAACATTAATTAAAGCTTCGTTTTCTTCCTCATCAAGAACTTCTTCTCCACGAATACGTTTCATTTCCTCTTCAATCATTTTCATATATAAACTAATTCCAACAGTATCTACAAAACCAGCTTGTTCACTACCTAATAAATCTCCTGCTCCTCGAATAGACAAATCACGCATAGCAATCTTGTATCCACTTCCAAGTTCTGTAAAGTCACGAATTGCCTGTAATCGCTTCACAGCAACATCATTTAACATTTTATTTTTATTATATAATAAATAAGCATAAGCAATCTTATTACTACGACCAACTCTTCCACGTAATTGATATAACTGACTTAATCCAAAATGATCCGCATCATAAATGATTAAAGTATTCGCATTTGGAATATCAATACCTGTTTCAATAATAGTAGTCGAAATTAAAATATCAAAATCATGATGAATAAAGCGGTCCATAATATCATCAAGTTCTTGTTTTGACATACGTCCATGAGCAAATTGAATGCGAGCTTCAGGAACCAATTTTTGAATATGATATAACTTCTCCTCAATCGTATCAATTTTATTATACAATATAAAAACTTGACCGGATCTTGCAATCTCTTTATAAATCGCATCTTTTACTAATAAATCACTTTCCTGAATAACATAAGTTTGAATAGGATAACGATTCACAGGTGGAGTATCAATAATAGATAAATCACGAAGTCCAGATAAAGACATTTTTAAAGTTCTCGGAATAGGAGTAGCCGATAAAGTTAAAACATTAACATCATTCTTTAATTCTTTTATTTTTTCTTTATGAGTAACCCCAAATCTTTGCTCTTCATCAATAACTAAAAGTCCTAACTTTTTACATTCAATTTTATCACTTAACAACCGATGAGTTCCAAAGACAATATCAATCGTTCCATTCTTTAATCCTTCTAAAATAAGAGAAGCTTCTTTTGCAGTAGTAAAACGATTAAACAAGCGTATCTCAAGCGGATAATTTTTAAAACGATCTAAAGCAGACTCATATTGCTGTTTAGATAAAATTGTGGTTGGACATAAATAAAGAACTTGCCGATTATTACAAACAGTTTTAAACATTGCTCGAAATGCAACTTCTGTTTTACCAAATCCAACATCACCACATAATAACCGATCCATTGGAACTTTTGAATCCAAATCATGTAAAATATCATCAATAGCCCGTAATTGATCACGAGTTTCATCATACAAAAATTCACTAGCAAAAACACTTTCCTCAGCATAATCTTGATAAGCTTCCCCAACAGTACTTTGCCTTTTTGCATAAAGTTTAATAAGTTCTCCAGAAATATCCCGAATTTTCTTTTGAATAGCTTGCTTTTTCTTCTGCCAATTAGTAGAACCAAGTTTATTAATTTGTGGTTTCATTCCATCTTTATCACTATATTTATAAATAGTCGAAATCTTCTCAACAGGAATATATACTTTATCATTGCCTAAATATTGAATTTGAATATAATCTTTTTTAATTCCTAAGCTCTGCAAAGTGACAACTCCAGCATAAACCCCAATTCCATGAGTTCGATGTACTACATAATCCCCAGTTTGCAAAGCATCCAATTCGGTAATCTTTTTTCCCATTCGAATAGTATTTTTATATTTAACTTCCTGTTTGATTTCTTCAATATCATATTGAGAAAT
>CANPWX010000072.1 GCA_947585065.1 uncultured Bacilli bacterium
TTGCTAAGCAGATTTTGAAAATTGGTATACAGATTTTCCCTTATTTTTTAAAATCTGCTAATACGCCTATTTTTTTTGTCTTATTTTGTCGAAAAAAAGAGAAAGATGATTTTAGAAAGAATTTCCATATTATAAAAACAGGAAATGATTCAAAATAAGATAAAAGGAAGAAAAAAGAGAAAAAGTATTTTTTTAAATTTTACATCATATACTTCTTTAGGTGATACGACACTATGGAGCGAATGGGATTAGACAGTAAAGAAGTAGAAGTACAAAGAAAAAAATATGGAACAAATGCTTTAACAGAAGTCAAAAAGAAAAGTTTTTGGAAATTATTATTAGAATCTTTGGGAGATCCCATTATTAAAATTTTATTAGTTGCCTTGGCTATTAAAGTAGTTTTTTTATTTCGTGATTTTGATTATTTTGAAACTTTAGGAATTTTAATAGCAATATTTTTGGCTTCCTTTATTTCATCGATAAGTGAGTACGGAAGTGAAGAAGCATTTAAAAAGCTTCAAGAAGAAACAGAAAGCACTGTTGTAAAAGTAAAACGTGATGGTAAAATCATCGAAATCAAAATGGACGAAGTTGTCGTGGGTGATATTGTTTTATTAGAAACAGGAGATGCTATTCCTGCAGATGGAATTCTGATTGATGGCTCTTTAAGTGTTGATGAATCTCGTTTAAATGGCGAGACAAAAGAAAATAAAAAAAGTGTAGAAACAAAAAATATTCAATTGCTTCGAGGATCAGTAATCTATGAAGGAAATGGATATATGGAAGTAGAAAAAGTAGGCGATAAAACCGTATATGGTTCATTAGCCAAAGAAGTTCAAGAAAAAGAACCAACCAGTCCTTTAAAATTAAGACTTCGTGGACTCGCGAAAACCATTAGTCGTATAGGATATGTTGGTGCGGTATTAGTTACTTTTTCTTATCTTTTTTCAGTGATTGTAATAGAAAATAATTTTGAATGGACTAGGATTATGGAGACACTAACGAATTTTCGATTAATGGCCGACTATTTAATATATTCCTTAACTCTATCCGTAACAATTATTGTAGTTGCCGTACCTGAAGGCCTCCCAATGATGATCACCCTAGTTTTATCTTCCAATATGAAAAGAATGTTAAAGAAAAATGTCTTAGTAAGAAAACTAGTGGGAATTGAAACAGCCGGTTCTTTAAATATTTTATTTACAGACAAAACAGGAACTTTAACGAAAGGAAAATTAGAGGTAGTAGATGTTTTATCAAGTGAATTTATCCATTTCCATAATTATCAAGAATTACAAAAAGAAAAAAAATTATATTCTTATTTTTTAAAAGCAATGGTATGGAATAATAACAGTTTTTATTCAAAAGAAAAAGTAATAGGTGGTAATTCAACCGATCGAGCCTTCTTAAGTTTTTTTCCAATTGGAGAATATCCCAAAGAAATTATAAAAGCAGTCAATTTTGATAGTCGAAATAAATATTCAGCAGTTACTGTAAAAGAAAATGGAATGACTCTGACTTTTTTTAAAGGTGCCAGTGAAAAGATATTACCAAAATGCACACGAATGCTATTGAAAAATGGGGAAGAAAAACCTTTTACATCAAAAAAAGCTATGGAAGAAGAAATTAATAAATTAACCAAAAAAGGAAGTCGTGTATTAACAATTGCCTTTTCTCATAGTGAAACACTAGAATACTTAACTTTTATTGGGATTGTAGCAATTAAAGACGATTTAAGAAATGAAGCCAAAGAAGGAGTAAATTTAATACAAAGTGCTGGAATACAAGTAGTGATGATTACAGGCGATGCAAAAGAAACTGCATCATCCATTGCCAAGGAAGTAGGAATAGTCCGTAGCCCGAATGATCTGATATTGACAAGTGAAGAATTAAATCGATATACAGAAAATGATTTAGAAAGTCTTTTGCCACGAATTAAAGTTATAGCAAGAGCATTACCCCAAGATAAAAGTAAACTCGTAAAAATTGCCGAGAGAAAAGAACTGATTGTAGGAATGACAGGGGATGGAGTAAACGATGCTCCAGCCTTAAAAAAAGCGAATGTTGGTTTTGCAATGGGAAGTGGTACAGAAGTTGCCAAAGAAGCAAGCGATATTGTGATATTAGACGATAACATATTATCAATCAGTGAAGCAATTCTTTATGGAAGAACTATTTTTAAAAGTATTCGTAAATTTATTATCTATCAATGTACCTGTAATTTTGTAGCTTTATTTTTATCCATCATTGGCCCTTTTGTAGGAGTAAACACACCAATTACAATAATTCAAATGCTTTGGATCAATATGATAATGGATACATTTGCAGGTCTTGCATTCTCCTATGAACCAGCCTTAAAAGATACAATGTTAGAATGCCCAAAAGATAAAAATGAACCAATCATGAATCGATATATGTACTCACAAATTATTTTTACCGGATTTTATTCTGCGTTACTTTGTCTGTTCTTTTTAAAACATCCATGGATACGTTCATTAGTAAGAACAGGAGAAAACAACAAATATTTAATGACAGCCTATTTTGCATTATTTATCTTTATTGGTATTGGAAATGCTTTTAATGCAAGAACACATCGTTTAAATTTATTTGCCCATTTAAAAGAGAATATTGTTTTTGTAATCACCATAGTATTTATTGCTACAGTTCAAATGATCTTAATATATAAAGGAGGTACTGTATTTCGAACATTTGGACTAACGCCATTTGAATTATTTTTTGTAATCATTTTAGCTTTTACAGTAATTCCCGTGGACTTTTTTCGAAAAATAATATTAAAGAAAAAAGGGATTAAATTAGGAGTATAAAGAGTAAAGTATTCAAAATTTTTTGTAACATCTTTTATTTACGTGCTATAATCATTTTGAATGAGTGTGATAGTATGAAACAAGAAAAAATAATGGGTCTGAATCAAAATGAAGTAAATCAAAGAATTCAAAAAGGATTAGTAAATTATGATGATACACCTAAAACAAAAACCATAAAAGAAATTATTATGAGTAATACATTTACTTACTTTAATTTTCTAAATATATCTTTAGGACTTGCTGTTTTTCTTTCAGCTCTTTTTAGTGGAGAATTTTTAAATGGATTAAAAAATTGTTTATTTATGGGTGTAATTATTATTAATTCCATTATCAGTATCGTAGAAGAAATTATTTCTAAAAAAATTATAGATAAATTATCCATGTTATCAGAAACGACAATTACGACTATTAGAGATGGAGAAAAAAAATCTTTATCTATCGAAGAATTAGTGCAAGATGATATCATTTTAATTCAAAGGGGACATCAAGTAGTTTGTGATGCAACTATCCAAAAAGGCGAAGTAGAAGTAAATGAATCTTTTATTACAGGAGAAAGTGATCCTATTTTAAAGAAAAAAGGGGATATGCTACTTTCTGGATCTTTTTTAATAAGTGGGGAATGTTATGCTAAAATAAAACATGTAGGTTCTAATAATTATGTTTCAAAAATTTCTAAAGAAGCAAAATATAATAAAAAGGTAAATTCGATTATTATGGATTCCTTTGAAAAATTATTAAAAGTATTATCTATTTTAATTATTCCCATTAGTGTAATGATGTATTTAAGTCAGCTACATGCAACCTCAGGTTCAGTGACAGAATCCATTTTTACAACTGTCGCGGCTATTATAGGAATGATACCAGAAGGATTAGTATTACTTACTAGTTCTGTAATGGCCGTAAGCATCATAAGATTATCAAAATATAAAGTTTTAGTGCAACAATTGTATTGCATTGAAACATTAGCAAGAGTAGATGTAATTTGTGTAGATAAAACAGGGACATTAACAGAGGGAAAAATGGAAGTAACCAAAATAATTCCCCATCGAAAAACATCTAAAAAAAGATTAGAAGAGATTATTTCTTTATATTGCAATTCAGTGAAAGATAGCAATGCAACCATGGAAGCATTACAAAAAAAATATCCGAATAAAGAGAATGATATTGTGAAAAAAGAAATTCCTTTTTCTTCCGAAAGAAAATGGTCTGCGATTGAATTTCAAAATCATGAAGCAATTTACGTTGGTGCACCAGAGTTCTTAATAAAAGAGGAGAAAAAAATACCGAAAAACATTTTAGAATATCAAAAAGATTATCGTGTTTTAGTCGTGGCGAGCAAAAATAGTTTAGAAGATAGCCCCAAAAATTTAGAAATTTTAGGTTTTATCTTACTTGAAGATGTAATTCGTGAAAATGCCAAAAAAACTTTAGATTATTTCAAAAAAGAAGGAGTTATGGTAAAAATAATTTCTGGAGACAATAGTAAAACAGTTTTAAATATTGCGAAAAAAGTAGGGCTAGGAAATATAAAAGGCATAGATGTAATGGGATTGAGTGAAGAAGAACTAAAAGAGGCTGTATTTCAATATCAAGCTTTTGGTAGAGTAAGTCCAGAACAAAAAAAATTAATGGTAGAAACATTACAAAAAAGTGGTAGAACAGTTGCTATGACAGGAGATGGAGTTAATGATGTATTAGCTTTAAAGAAAAGTGATTGTGCAATTTCAATCGCAAGTGGAAGCGATGCTGCAAGAAATGTTTCGCAACTAATACTACTTGATAATAATTTTGAATCATTGCCAATAATTGTCGCGGAAGGAAGAAGAACCATTAACAATATCGAAAGAAGTGCCTCACTATTATTAGTCAAAACAATTTATACCATTTTTCTAATTATTTTTAGTATTGTTTTATCAACAAAATATTTCTTTATTCCAATTCAGTTGACTTTGATTACTACATTTACTATTGGAATTCCATCATTTTTGCTCGCACTGGAACCAAATCATGATTTAATAAAAGGAAATTTTCTTTTAAAAATTGTAAGTAAAAGTTTACCAGTAAGTTTAACAATTGTTTTCAACGTTATTTTAGTTACATTATTTACTAAGGTATTTCATTTATCCTATGAAATGCAAAGTTCCTTAGCAGTTTTTTTAACAGCCATAACAGGATTTATTTATCTATATAAAATATGTATTCCGTTTACCAAAATAAGAATAGCCTTATTTATGACATTATTAATAGGATTTTGCTACTGTGCCTTTTTTCAATCTTCTTTCTTTAATTTAATACCAGTAACACCTGCAAGTCTATTAATTGGTCTTGTATTATCCATAGATTCTTTATATGTCTATAAAAAATTAAATCATTGGATTAGTAAAGTTTTCTCAAAATTGGATCCTTCCATCGAAATTGAGTATTAAAAAAGTGGCTTTTATACAAGTTTATGAAAAAATGAGATAAATGGAATAATAACAACTTTAGAAAATAGAAAAACATCTAACATTTTAGGAATAGATAAAAATACAAGACAGGAAGCAAAAAAGGACAAAGCGATAAAAATCTCAAAAATGTAAAAAAAAGCTTGCAACTGTTCAAATTTTATGATAAGATTGATTTGTTTGTTGGGGGACTAGCTCAGCTGGCTAGAGCATCTGCCCTGCACGCAGAGGGTCGCGGGTTCGAATCCCACGTCCTCCACCAATTATGTTTGTTAAGTCCTATAAATATGGGATTTTTTTTAAAATAACATTAAAAGTAATAATAATTTAATATTTAGTAGAAAGAATGAAAAATATAATTTTGCCAAAGTTAAAGTTTAAGATCATTACATATGAATCCAAGAAAAAACAAGTTAGTTTTAAGTACAATAAAAGATAATCAGCAAGATTTACTAAATTATTGGAATAAAGTCGTGGTGAATGGAGAAAGTATAAAATATATTTTAAATGCTAATAGAT
>CANPWX010000073.1 GCA_947585065.1 uncultured Bacilli bacterium
GACTTAATGTTCAAATTATTAATAAGGATGATGAAGTCTTAGATTTGAAAGAAATTGAAAAAGAAGAAGATAAAGAAGATTTAATCAAAATAGATGAAATTGATATGAATGGAGATACAATACTTCCGGATATACCGACAGAAGAAGAACCACTGGAGGAAGATGCTATGGAAGATGAGTTTGAAGAAGAGAGTTTAGATGACTTAGAATTTCCAGGAGATATCGAGCTTGATAGTGAAGATGAGGAGGGTGAGTAATTATGATAGAAGTCAATAATTTTAAAGGAATTAAAGTAAGTCTTGCCAGTCCAGAACAAATTCGTTCTTGGTCTTATGGTGAAGTGAAAAAACCTGAAACCATCAACTATCGTACCTTAAAACCAGAAAGAGATGGATTATTCTGTGAAAAAATTTTTGGACCAACCAAAGATTATGAATGCTCTTGTGGAAAATATAAAAGATTACGTTATAAAAATGTTGTTTGTGATCGATGTGGAGTAGAAGTTACGAAGTCCAAAGTTCGTCGTGAAAGAATGGGACATATCGAACTTGCTTCTCCATGTTCTCACATCTGGTTCTTTAAAGGTGTTCCATCAAAAATGGGTTTAGTATTGGATATGAGCCCAAGAGATTTGGAAGAAGTTTTATACTTTGTAAGTTATGTAGTATTAGATCCAGGAAATGTACCTTTAGGGAAAAAACAAACATTATCGGATAAAGAATATCGTGCTTACTAAGAAAAATATGGAAATAGTTTTAAAGTAGGTATGGGAGCCGAAGCAATTAAAACTCTTTTAAAAGAAGTGGATATTGATAAAGAAATTGAAGATTTAAGAAAAGAATTAGAAGGATCTACAGGACAAAAAAGAATTCGTTTAGTAAAACGTTTGGATTGCCTTGTATCTTTCCAAGAAAGTGGGAATCGCCCAGAGTGGATGATTTTAGATGTTATTCCAGTTATTCCACCAGATATTCGTCCGATGATTCAATTAGATGGTGGTCGTTTTGCCACAAGTGATTTAAATGACTTATATCGTCGTATTATTAACCGTAATAATCGTTTGAAAAAATTATTAGAATTAAATGCGCCTACAATAATAGTTCAAAATGAAAAACGTATGTTGCAGGAAGCAGTAGATAGTTTATTAGATAATGGACGTCGTGGAAGAAGTGTTTCTGGTGCAGGAAATAGACCTCTTAAAAGTTTGTCTTCTATGTTAAAAGGAAAACAAGGTCGTTTCCGTCAGAATTTACTTGGAAAACGTGTTGATTATTCTGGTCGTAGTGTTATTGTTGTTGGACCAAATTTGAAAATGTATCAATGTGGTATTCCAAAAGATATGGCATTAGAGCTATTTAAACCTCATGTTATTCATGGATTAGTTGAAAAAGGTTTAGCGCACAATATTAAAGGTGCTAAAAAATTAATTGATACAAAAGATGATTGTGTTTGGGATATTGTCGAAGAAGTAATTACGGAACATCCAGTTATGCTTAACCGTGCTCCAACCCTTCATAGACTAGGTATTCAAGCTTTTGAACCAAAACTTGTTGGTGGAAAAGCTATTCGTTTACACCCTTTAGTATGTACTGGATTTAATGCCGACTTTGATGGAGATCAAATGGCAGTGCATGTTCCTCTTTCTGAAGAAGCAAAAGCAGAAGCAAGAATTTTAATGCTTGGTGCTCAAAATATTTTGAATCCGAAAGATGGAAAACCTATTGTTACACCATCTCAAGATATGGTTCTTGGAAACTGTTATTTAACTCAAGAAAAAGCTGGCGAAGAACATGAAGGAAAAGTTTATAAAGATCCAAATGAAGTTTTAATGGCTTATGAACGCCGTGAAATTACTTTACATACGCGTATAGTTGTTCCAGTTCGTTCTTTCAAACATAAATTATTTACAGAAGAACAACAAGATAAATATTTAGTTACAACTTGTGGTAAAATCATTTTTAATGAAATTTTACCAGATAGTTATCCTTATATTAATGAAGCAAGTAAAGAAAATATTGAAGGAATTACTCCTAATAAATTCTTCCTTGAAATGGGTACGAATATTTTAGAAGCTGTTCAAGCAATGCCTTTAGTAAATCCATTTATTAAAGGAGACTTAAGTAAAATCATTGCTCAAGTATTTAAACGTTATCATACAACAGAGACTAGTGTTTTCCTAGATAAATTAAAAGATTTAGGATTTAAGTATTCTACGATTGCTGGTATTACTGTTTCAGCTGCTGATATTGTGCCTTCTAAAACAAAAGGAGAAGTAATTGAAGAATCTAAAGCTTTAGTAGATAAAGTAAATAAACAATTTAAACGTGGTATGATTACAGAAGAAGAACGTTATAATACAGTTATTGATGTTTGGACAAAAGCAAATGATAAAATAAAAGCAGAATTAAAAAGCATTGCTGATGGAGACTATGATAATCCATTATTCATGATGATGAATTCAGGAGCCCGTGGATCTTTATCAAACTTTGCTCAACTTGCTGGTATGCGTGGTTTAATGGCTAAACCGGATGGTTCAACCATTGAAATCCCTGTTATGTCAAACTTCTCAGAAGGTTTAACGGTTTCTGAATTCTTCTTATCAAGTCATGGTTCTCGTAAAGGATCAGCGGATACTGCTCTTCGTACAGCAGACTCTGGATATTTAACTCGTCGTTTAGTAGAAGTTGTTCAAGATATTATTGTAAAAGAACATGATTGTGGATCTTTACAAGGTGTTGCAGTATCTGATTTAGTAAATGATAAAGATGGAAGTGTAATTGAATCTTTAGGAGAACGTATTTTAGGAAGATTTACTGCTCAAAAAATTATTCATCCAATAACAAAAGATGTCATTGCCGACAAAGGTGTATTAATTACTGAAAATATTGTGAAAAAAATTAATGATGCTGGAATTAAATCCGTAGAAATTCGAAGTATCTTAACTTGTAAAACAGAAAATGGTGTATGTCAAAAATGTTATGGTAGAAATTTAGCAACAGGTAATTTAGTAGAGACTGGTGAAGCTGTTGGTATTATGGCAGCTCAATCGATTGGAGAACCTGGTACACAACTTACCATGCGTACATTCCACTCTGGAGGTGTTGCAGGAGATGATATTACCCAAGGTCTTCCTCGTGTAGAAGAATTATTTGAAGCTCGTAATCCAAAAGGAAAAGCAACCATTTCTGAAATTAGTGGAAAAGTTACTGTTGTCAAAGAAGACAATGGAAAACATCGAATTATTGTGGAAAATGATGTAGAAACAAGAGAACATGTTACAAATTACAATATGAAAGTAAGAGTAAATGTTGGAGATGTTGTAAATGCTGGGGATAAATTAACAGAAGGTGTTATTTCACCAAAAGAATTACTTGCTGTTACCGATCCAATTACTGCTCAAGAATATATTTTAAAAGAAATTCAAATGGTTTATAAATTACAAGGTGTTGATATTAACGATAAACACGTGGAGATAATTTGTAAACGTATGATTAATAAAGTTCGTATTGTGGATCCTGGAGATACAGATTTAGTCGAGGGATTAAGTGTATCAATGAAAGAATTTACGGATGCCAATAAACCAGTCTTACTTGCGGGAAAAGTTCCTGCCAAAGGAAGACCAATTATGCTTGGTATTACAAAGAGTTCTTTACAAACGGATTCCTTCTTATCAGCAGCATCTTTCCAAGAGACAACAAGAGTTCTTACTGATGCCGCGATTAAAGGCTCTGTAGATTACTTAAGAGGACTTAAAGAAAATGTTATCATTGGTAAATTAATTCCTGCTGGTACAGGAGCTCGTCAATATAGTGATATTGAACTTGTTTTACAAAAACAATTTATGGATGATGATGCAAGTGAAGTATTAGAAAATAAATTAATGGCTTCCGAAGATGACATGGTGGAAAGTCAAGAAGAAACGGAAGACTTAAATGAAGAAAGTGCTGAGGAATAAACTTAGCTCTTTTTTTGTTGCTTTTTTAAGAAAAAGTGATAAAATAAATAATCGTTTGAAGGGGGTAGAGTTATGAAAAATGATTTTGATGACTTTTATGTTCTTTTCCTTGCAATTTTGTATCGAATATATAAATTAAATCCCTGTTTTGATTCTTTATCTTTGTTAAGGTGTAGTATTTGTAATGAATATTTAAGAAATCATCCCAATAGGAGTGTCGAAGAAGTTTTAAAATTATATTATCAAAGTTTAAAACAAGCAATATTAGAAAACAAAATAATATGTCAAGAGGGAAAATATGTTTTAATAACTGCTAACTTTTTAGATAATGATATGAATAGAAAACGCACTTTAGCCTTACAATATGCAAGAATAGTTACTAAAATGGAAGAAGAATAAGAAGGATGAATATAGAAAATACGTTTTTAGATACTTTTATGGAGAAGTGTCGAAACAAAGTTTTAACAATGGAAGAATTTAATCAATATTATAATAAATTTATTACTTATATAGTTGTTTATTCCAATCAAAATATAGAACATTGTATCATTGAATTATTATTGCTCAAGGTAAATCGCTCTTGTAAAGAAGAAAATATTATTTATTGGAATAATTATCGAAATTTATTAAAGTTTTATCAAAATTTGCAAAAAAAGAAAATAATGGAGTATAAAGAAAATGAAATATTAGAAAGTTATTTAAAAGCAATTAAGAAGAAACTACTATTTTTTTCTATTACTTTTGAAGAATATATAAGTATTGGAGAAGTATTCAATATTTTACAAAAAGACATATCAGAAATTTCCTTTTTAAAAAGATTACTTTTTCAAGCAAGAGTTACATTAAATAATGAAAACGAAAAACACTTTTATCAAAATTTTCAGAATGTATTAAAAAATAGTTAAAAAAGTATTAGCACTCGCACTTGACAAGTGCTAATTTTTCTTTTATAATGAGTATGTTAAAAAGGAGGAATATTGATATGTTTAATAATAATGAAGAAATCCAAAATCCATTAGAAAAATATGGACGTGATATTACGAAAAATGTCCGTGATAATAAAGTTGATCCAGTCATTGGGCGTGATGAAGAGATTCGAAATGTTGTTCGTATTTTATCTCGTAAAAGTAAAAATAATCCCGTATTGATAGGTGAGCCTGGTGTTGGTAAAACAGCAATTGTAGAAGGCCTTGCCGAACGTATTGTAAAAGGAGATATTCCCAATAGTTTAAAAAATAAAACCATTTGGGAGTTGGATCTTGGTGCTTTAGTGGCAGGTGCAAAATATCGTGGCGAATTTGAAGAAAGATTAAAAGCTGTTTTAAAAGAAATTCAAGAAAGCGATGGAGACATCATTATGTTTATCGATGAAATTCATATGATTGTAGGAAGTGGTGCCGAAGGAGCAATGGATGTATCCAATATGCTGAAACCTCTTCTTGCTCGTGGTGAAATTCATGTGATAGGTGCGACAACTCTAAATGAATACCGTAAATATATAGAAAAAGATGGAGCTTTAGAACGTCGTTTTCAAAAAGTTTTAGTAAGTGAACCAACAGTAGAAGATACCATTACGATTTTAAGAGGACTCAAAGAACGTTTTGAAATATTTCATAAAGTTTCTATTAAAGACTCAGCTTTAGTATCCGCGGCGACTCTTTCAGATCGTTATATAACAGACCGATTTTTACCTGATAAAGCCATTGATTTAGTAGATGAGGCCTGTGCAACAATCAAAATGCAATTAGATTCTGTTCCTGTGGAACTAGATACTTTAACAAGAAAAATTATGTCTTTAGAAATTGAACGTCAAGC
>CANPWX010000074.1 GCA_947585065.1 uncultured Bacilli bacterium
AAAGGTCCTTTTTTTAAACTTCTAGCCATAATGTCCTCCTATTTCTTTCTACGACTAACAATAAGTTTGTCAGAAGCCTTTTTATTTTTTCTAGTTTTATATCCAAGAGCTGGTTTACCCCAAGGTGTCATCGGACTCTTACGTCCAACTGGAGCACGTCCTTCTCCACCACCATGTGGGTGATCATTAGGGTTCATAACAGAACCACGGTTTGTAGGTTTAATACCCATGTGTCTTGTACGACCAGCTTTTCCAATGTTGACAAGTTCATAATCTTCGTTACCAACTACACCAACTGTAGCAATACAGTTTCCTAAGATTTTTCTTGTCTCACCTGATTGTAAACGAACCATTACATATTTACCTTCACGGCCAAGAATTTGAGCAGAAGTTCCAGCACTACGACAAAGACTTGCTCCACTTCCAGGATTTAATTCCAAGCAGTGAATAACAGTACCTACTGGAATATTTTGAAGTGGAAGAGCATTACCAACTTTAATATCAGCATTCTCACCATTTTCAATAATCATTCCAACTTTTAATCCTTGAGGTGCGATAATATATCTTTTTTCACCATCTTTATAATTGATTAAAGCAATGTTTGCATTACGGTTTGGATCGTATTCAATGGATGCAACACGACCTGTAACGCCTACTTTGTCTCTTTTAAAATCAATTACACGATATTTTCTTTTTGCTCCTCCACCAATGTGGCGAACAGTAAGTTTTCCTTCATTATTACGTCCACCTGTTTTTGTTTTCTTTTGAAGTAAACTTTTCGTAGGAGCATTTTTTGTTAATTCTTCATTTGCTAAAGTACTCATTCCTCGACGTGCATTTGTCGTTGGTTTGTATTTCTTTATTGCCATAACTTTTTACCTCTTACATTTCAATGGAAGAACCTTGAGCTAAGGTAACCATTGCTTTCTTATATGTTTTTGTTTTACCAGCATATCTGCCCATTCTACGGCGTTTTGGTTTTGTATTTAATGTATTTACATTTAACACTTTTACACCAAATTGGCGTTCAATCTCACTTTTAATTTGCGTTTTTGTAGCATTTTTCGCTACCTTAAATGTATATACACTTTGATTTTGCTGAACACCCATACTTTTTTCAGTAATAACTGGTCCATAAATGATATCTGGATTACGCATGTAAAACACCCTCCTCGATCACTTTAACAGCCGCTTCATCTAAAACAATCGTATCTGCATTTACAATATCTAAAACATTAATTTCATCTGCAAACACATGATAAGTATTTCTTAGATTTCTGCATGCTAGGAATAAGTTTTCTGCATCATCTTTTGTAACAAATAAAACTTTTCCATCTACTTTTATATTTTTCATGAATTCTTTTGCATCTTTTGTTTTATTACTAGGTAATTCCAAAGATTCAAGTATTACAACACTCTTATTTGCCATTTTATCAGATAAAGCACTTACAAGAGCAAGAACTCTTTCTTTTTTATTAATTTTAAAACCATAATCACGTGGTGAAACGCCATGAGCAATTCCTCCACCTACCCATTGAACAGCACGAGTAGATCCTTGTCTTGCACGTCCT
Source organism: uncultured Bacilli bacterium (assembly GCA_947585065.1). GTDB lineage: Bacteria > Bacillota_I > Bacilli_A > RF39 > UBA660 > Ventrenecus. The sequence goes on from CANPWX010000074.1 coordinate 1,572, forward strand.
GTACCTTTTTGTCTCCAAGGTTTTCTTCCTCCTCCAGAAACTTCTCCACGATTTTTCGTTTTATGAGTTCCTTGACGAGTAGCTGCAAGTTGTAAACGAATCATTTTCTTCATTGCATCTTCATTTATTTCATGAGACCAAATTGAATCATCTAAAGTAATGTCGTGTACTTTTTCAGCTTTTAAATTTAAAACATCTATCTTTTTCATTTAACATTTCCTTTCTATGATTCAGAACTTTCTTCTGTTTGTTCTGCAGTTTCTTCTGGAGCTTCTGGCTCTTCTGTAACTTCAGGTTCTGTTGTTTCTTCAGAACTATCTTCAACAGTTTGTTCAGTACTTTCTACTACTGTTTCTTCTGGTTCATTTTCTACTGCATCTACAACTGTTTCTTCTTCATAAGTAAGAATTTCTTTTGCATCTTTCTTACGAGAATTTTTTACAGCGCTTTTAATTAACACTAAACTTTGTTTTGCACCTGGAACATTACCACTTACTAAAATGTAATTTTCATTTGCATTTACTTCAATGATTTCAAGGTTTTGAACTGTAACAGTATCTACTCCCATGTGTCCAGATAATCTTTTCCCTTTTAATACTCTTTTTGGTAACATGGTACCCATAGATCCTGGTCTTCTGTGATAATTAGAACCATGAGTTTCAGGTCCACGACTTTGACCATGTCTTTTAATTACACCAGTAAATCCTTTTCCTTTACTAGTTCCTGTAACATCTACGATATCTCCAACTTCAAAGATGTCTGCTTTAATTATATCTCCTTGTTGGTAAGATCCTTCCATGTCTCTCATTTCTTTTAAGAAGCGCTTAGGAAGTGTGTTTGCTTTTTTCGCGTGTCCAACACTTGCACGACTTGAATTTTTTTCTTTTTTGTCTTCTACGCCAAGTTGAATTGCATTATATCCATCTTTTTCTGTTGTTTTAATTTGCATTACTACATTTGGTTCTACACTAACAACAGTTACAGGAATTAGTTTTCCATCTTTTGTGAATACTTGTGTCATTCCAACTTTACGTCCTAAGATTCCTTTCATAGTTTTTTTCCTTTCTTTCTATTATTTTTGATTTGATTTAATATTGATTTCTACACCACTTGGTAAATCAAGTCTTGTAAGTGCATCAATCACATCCTTATTAGGATTTAAAATATCAATGAGTCTCTTATGAGTACGACTTTCAAATTGCTCACGAGCATCTTTGTATCTATGTACAGCACGTAATACAGTAACTCTTTCAATTTCTGTAGGAAGAGGAACTGGTCCAGAAACTGTACCTCCTAATCTTTTAACCGTTTCAACAATTTTACCAGCAGCTAAATCTACTACTTTAGAATCAAATGCTTTTAAGTTGATACGAACTAAACTCTTTGACATATCTTCATGTCCTCCTTTCGCCTATATCTTGTATAGACTTGCTCCGTACAAGTTATCCAACAATCACCTAGCAACGTATCCAAGCGTATCGGTAACCTTGCACATCTCTGCCGTCATACAGTTTTCATTCTACTATAAAATATAGGAGAATGCAAGCTTTTTTTCTTTATATTATAGAAAAAGAATTAAAAATGTTCATTCGATTATTGACATCAATCGTTTTCATGATAAAATTATATTAAAGAAAGTAGGAGACGTATGAAATATTGGAAAAAATTTTTTATTGTGGGAACAGGATTATTTTTCATTCCTAATCTTGTAATGGCTGCTTCGTTAAAAGTTGGAGAAAAGGAATTTGATACCTTTACCGAAGCGATTACTGAAGCGATTGAAGCTGAAGAAAATATAATGGTTCAAGAAAATATTGAAAATCAAAAAATTGTTGTCCAGAAAGATCAAAATATTAAAATTTATTTAGGAGTACATACTCTTTCTTATAGTGATAGTGAAACTTCAGAAAACGCTATTGAAAATTTTGGTACTTTAGAAATTAATGGAGTAGATGATTCTAAAATTCAAATGGGAAAAAACCAAAAAGTAGTTAACCATGAAAATGCTAATTTGACATTGAAGATCGGAAATTATGAAGCTTTAAACTCTGATGTTAACAACACTGAAAGTTCCATTATTAATCAAGGTAACTTTGCTATTGTAGATGGTAATTTTAAATTCTCTACCAATATTGGAATCGATAATTCTAATCAATTAAACATCACTTATGGAAACTTTACTTCAGATTGTGAAAAAATGATTGTTACTTCAAGTGGTAATACAACACCAATTATTACAGTTGATGAGGCAGCATTTAATAATACTTCTAATCGGTTACTTTCATTTTTTCAATTAAATACTCCTACTGAATTATCTATTCATAATGGCCAATATGTTGATAATGTCGAAAATTCTAATGCTCATTTTATTTTATCTAGTGCTGGAAATCAAAATGTTTCTTTGAACGATTTAAATATTTCTATGCAAAATACTATTTTACAATTTAATTCAGAAAGTGAGAAAGTTACATTATCGATTGATGGTGGTATTTATCAGTCTACTCACGAGATTATTTATTCTAATTCTCCTATTTCTGTTACAATTGGAAATAAAGATGAAGAAGTTGAAGAATTTCCTAAATTTGTTACTAAAGAAAAAGATTATGCGATGTATTTTCCACAAGAGTATGAATCTACTTTAAAATTTTATGATGGCTCTTTTACAGCTTTAAAGAACCCACCATTTTTAAAACAAGAAAAAACAAATTTTGATACATTAGAAAGTTATAATGTAAAAGAAGATGAGATTGGTTATACAGCTAATTTAGTTAAAACTTCTACTAGTGTTGATCCTCCAGATGAAGATAATCCAGAACCACCAAAAGAGGAGAGTAATCCTCCTAAGGAAGAGACAGATCCTCCAAAAGATGAAGATCCATCTAGCGATGTTAATCCAGATGAAGACAAAGGTGAGGTAACAGAAGAAACTAATCCAAATGATTCAGAAAGTAAAGAAGATATTGAAAATCCAAATACAGGTAACTTTGATGTTTTACCTACATTATCTCTTCTAATATTATGTGTTGTTCTTATTAGTATCTTCATTCGTAAAAATAGGTTTTATAAATTATAATTTTACTAGATTTGAGAAGAAAATTTTTCTTCTTTTTTTATTCCAAAAATAAAAGACTTTTGCAGTCTTTTTATATTTTCTTATATCCTCTTGTTTTATATTTTCCACATTGTAAATAAGTTTTATAATTATATTGAGATTCTTTCATGTATTCTATTTCGACGTATCCCTTGCATTCTTTATCATTTACAATGTTACTATCAATTACTTTATTTTCTATTAAGTCTTCTAACTTTAATTGAACTGTTTTTCCATAAATCAAGGAATTTGTTAATACATAATCTTTTGTTTTTTCGGCCACTAATTTTTCATAGTCTCTATATACTTTCGTATTGTGTTTTAAATAAAAACCCATAAAAGTTAAACCAATCACAATTATTAATAAAATGCTTCCCCAAACGATGCTAATGCGATGCATTTGTTTTAAATCTACACTACCCATATTTTTTAATAACCTTCCGTTTCATATTTATCACAAGTAATATATGCATTAAAGTGTCTTTCTTGATAAGTTACATATCCTTCACAAATATCATCTTTGACAGTCATATTTTTTAAGGTTAAATATTTTTCGAAAATTAAATCATCAGATAATATGTAATCTTCATGATATTCTTCGTAGTACTCTTTCGCAGCAATTTTTAAATTATTTTCTACTTGTTGATAGCTTGTAGGATTATTTATTAAAGAGTCTGTTGTTTCATATAACTGATTAATTAAAACAGCAATTAAAAATACAAAAAAAAGAAGAATGGCTGATAGGAATAACATTTCTTTTAACCCCCAACCATGGTTATTCCGAATCATCATTATTCCTCCCAATTTTTTTCAAATTCATTTTTAATGAACATTGGCCCAAAACCATAACTAGGTGCACGATCCGAACCATTATATTCAAAATATTTATAACCAAAACTAATGCATTCATAATAAGTCCCATTTGCATTTGTTTTTGTATTTTCTTTTAAACAGACAAGTGGTTTTGTGTTTCCTTTTGCTCTAAAGTAGTCAATAACAAAAAGTGTCATCCATGAAACTAAAATCACAATAATTGAAACTTTTAAAATATTTATTACTATTTTCATTTATTTTCCTCTTCTCTATTA
>CANPWX010000075.1 GCA_947585065.1 uncultured Bacilli bacterium
GTATCATTAAATATGGATAAAGATTATATTTTAGATTTACTAAAAAATAAAATCATAAAAAATCCTTCTTCTTTTGTTGTAGATATTGTGATAGAAAGTATAGAAGATGCTTTAAAACGTTTGATTTTTCCAAGTGTAGAAAGAGAAATTCGAGCTGATTTAACAGAAAAAGCTGAAGAAAAAGCGATAGCTACATTCCAAGAAAATCTCGAACATTTACTTATGACAAAACCAATAAAAGACAAAGTTGTTTTAGGATTCGATCCTGCTTTTCGAACAGGATGTAAATTAGCAGTTTTAAATCCATATGGTGATGTTTTAGCAATAGAAACCATTTATCCACATGAGCCAAAAAAAGAAGTAGAAAAAAGTCAAAATATTTTAAAACAATTAATTGAAAAATACAAAGTTCAAATTATCGCGATAGGAAATGGAACCGCATCTCGAGAAAGTGAAGCCTTCGTAGCCGAGACAATAAAAGGTTCAAAAGTTTTGTACAATTTAGTAAGTGAAGCAGGAGCCAGTGTATATTCAGCAAGTCCTTTAGCCATTCAAGAATTTCCAGATTTAACCGTAGAGAAAAGAAGTGCAATTTCTATTGGTAGAAGAATTCAAGATCCATTATCAGAACTAGTAAAAATAGATCCCAAAAGTATTGGAGTAGGAGAATATCAACATGATGTAAATCAAAAAGAACTAGAAAGTGCTCTTTCTTTTACTGTTTCTAAAATTGTAAACGAAATAGGTGTAAATATAAATACAGCGAGTTCTAGTATTTTAAATCATATTTCTGGTCTAACAAAGAAAACCATTCAAAGCATTTTAGACTTTCGAAAGAAAAAACCATTTACTTCTCGAGAAGAAGTAAAAAAACTATCAGGATTTTCTGACAAAGTTTTTGAACAATCGATTGGATTTTTAAGAGTTATTGATGGAGATAATGTCTTAGATAAAACGAGAATTCATCCAGAAAGCTATAGCTTAGTAAATGAGATTCTAAAAGAAAGTCAGCTAGATTTAAAAGATTTTGGAACTCCTCATTTTCGTGAATCTTTAGAACATTTAGATCCAAAAGCTCTTGCCAAAAAATTAGAAAGTGACGAATATACAATTCATGATATTATCGAAGAATTAATTCATCCAGGGCAAGATTATCGTGACAAATTAGATGATGTTATTCTAAAAAGCGATATTTTAACTATTGAAGATTTAAAACTAGGCATGGAACTAACCGGAACAGTTCGAAATGTGACAAGTTTTGGAGCATTCATAGATATTGGATTACATGATGATGGTTTAGTTCATATCTCTAAAATGAGTAAAAATTTTGTGAAAAATCCTTCAGATATTGTCAGTACTGGCGATATTGTAAAAGTCTATGTAAGTGACATTGACTTAGAAAAAGGCAAAGTAGGGCTTTCATTAATCAAAGAATAAAATTCCAAATTTCAGTGAGTTTAAAAATATTCATTTATTACAATGAATATTTTTTGCGAAAATTAAAGACATTTTACTAGAAATTTGATAAAATGAATTTAAGAAATGGAGTAATAAAATAATGAAACGAGCAGTACCTAATTTTTTAGTTTTTTTTCTTAGCATCCTATATTTTGAATTTTTTTTTAAAATATTAACGAGTCAAAATATTTGGGAAATTCATTGGCTTTTTATTATCCTATATGATAGTTTAATTTCCATTCTTCTTTCTATAGTAAGTTCTTTAGGATCTCCTAAAAGAAACAAAATAATCTTCTATAGTTGCATTATTATTTTAACAATTTGGTCTATTGCCGAAGTGATTTTTAAAAATAGTTTTCATGTATATTTTTCATTTGCTACTATATTTTTTGCTGATCAAGCGATTTCATTTTTAGATAAAGTCCTAGAAATTATAATAGTGAATGGATGTTCCATATTTATTTTAATCGTGCCTTTCTTATTAACGATATTATGTTCTAAAAAGATGCCTTTTCAAAAAATAAATGAAAAAAAATTAATAATTTCCCTTTTATACATACCAATTTGTTATCTATGTTTTTATGGTCTTTTATTAGATAATAAAAAAGAAGATAACTCACCTTATGAACTATATTTTCATTTGGAAAATAATGCTTTAAATAAAGAAACTTTTGGAATGTTTCCTGCAACTTTGATAGAAGTTAGAAAAATGATATTTCCAGTTACTCAAAAATTATATCAACCTGTTATAGAAGAAATTCCTCCCGAGGAAGAACCAGAAGAAAAACCAAAAGTTTATGAAAAAAACATTTTAGAAATTCCGTTTGAAAGTCTTGCAGAAGTAGAAAAAGATGAAACAGTAAAGGAAATGCATGAATACTTTTCTAAAGATATAGGAACATTAAAAAATGAGTATACAGGGATGTTTCAAGGTAAAAATTTAATTTTGTTTATGGCAGAAAGTTTTAACTCAATTGCAGTAGATAAAGAAAGAACACCAACTTTATACAAATTAACCCACGAAGGATTTGTTTTTGAAAATTTTTACTCTCCAGTAATTTTAAGTACGATAGGTGGAGAATTTCAAGAATTAACTGGTTTATATCCAAACTTATCAATGCTATCCAATGTTTGGCGAACAGGAAGAAATATGTACCCTTTTGGCTATGGTACAATGTTTGAAAATGCTGGATATACAGTTCATGCCTATCATGATCATAAATACAATTTTCAAAATAGAGATATCTATTTAAAATCTTTAGGATTCAATAATTACATGGCTTGTTTTAATGGATTAGAAGAGAAAATGAATTGCAAAGAATGGCCAGAAAGTGATTTAGCAATGATAGAAGCAACAACAGAAGATTATCTACAAAGTGAAAAACCGTTTTTTACATATTACGTTACAGTAAGTGGACATATGAGTTATAATTTTTCTGATAATGCTATGGCTAGAAAAAATCAAAGTTTAGTAAAAGATTTGCCGTATAGTAATGATATCAAAGCCTATTTAGCAAGTAATATTGAACTCGATAGAGCCTTAGAAAAGCTAATTGAAGAATTAGATAAAAGTGGAAAATTAGATGATACAGTAATTGCTTTAGTTGCAGATCATTACCCATATGATATTTCTCTGGAACATATTAATGAAATAGCCGGCAACAGAGATAGTACAATAGAAATTAATAGAAGTCATTTTATTTTATGGAATAATAAGTTAGAAACAACTACAATTCAAAAAGTAGGAGGAAATATGGACGTTTTACCAACCATTTTAAATTTATTTGGTTTAGATTATGATTCAAGATTAATAATGGGACGTGATTTACTAAGTAATTCCTTTGGTTTAGTCGTATTTGCAGATAGTAGTTGGATAAGTGATATGGGACGTTATTATGCAAGTACCAAGAAATTTATTGCCAATGAAGGAGTTACCGTTAGTGAAAATTATATTAAAAATATCAATCAAGTAGTATCAAATCGTATTCGGTTAAGCAAATTAATAATGGAAAAAGATTACTATAGGAAAGTGTTAGGTGAATAAAAATGTGTGGAATTGCAGGATTTATAGGAAATGTAAAAAATAAGAAAAAAGTTCTAAAAAACATGACAGATAGAATTGCTCATCGAGGCCCAGATGCAGAAGGATTTTGCATTAAAGATGAAGTAGCTTTAGGTCAAAGAAGATTATCCATAATTGATCTTAAAAATGGTCAACAGCCAATGTATACACAAGATAAATCTTTGGTGGTAGTTTTTAATGGAGAAATTTATAATTATAAAGAATTAAAAAAAGAATTAAAGAACTATCCTTTTCAAACAGACTCCGATACTGAAGTTTTACTTTATGGATACAAAGAATGGGGAAAGGATTTGCCTAATCATTTAAGAGGAATGTTTGCTTTTGCAATATACGATTTTAAAGAAAAAACTTTGTTTTGTGCAAGAGATCCATTTGGCATTAAACCATTTTATTATTATACTTGGGATCAAGGAATAATGTTTGCATCAGAAATAAAAGCATTCTTAGATCATCCAAACTTCGAAAAAAAGTTTAACGAAAAGATATTATCAAGTTTTCTATCGTTTAGTTTTACACCTACGACAGAAACATTTTTTGAAGGGGTAAAAAGATTAGATGCAGGTTATACGTTAACATATCAAAAAGAAGAACTAACAATAGACCGTTATTATAAATTAAATTTTCCAATAACTAAAAAAGAATATGAACAAGTAGTAGAAGAAATATCCGAAGGTATGGAAAATTCTGTCCGTTATCATATGATCAGTGATGTAGAAGTAGGATCTTTTTTATCAAGTGGAATTGATTCCTCTTACTTAGTTTCATTAGCAAGACCAGATAAAACGTATACAGTAGGTTATGATATTCCAAGATATAATGAAATCGATTATGCAAAAGATTTAACAGAAAAATTAGGTATTACAAATAAAAGTAAAATAATAAATAAAAAAGAATATATGGAAGTTTTAGATAAAATTATGTATCATATGGATGAACCTGCAAGTGATCCAGCCATCGTGGCCCTTTATTTTGTAGCTAATTTAGCCAGTCAAGATGTAAAAGTAGTTTTATCAGGAGAAGGCGCAGATGAATTTTTTGGAGGATATAATTATTACCGAGAAGAGGTAGATCTGTCGTTTTATAATAAAATTCCTTTTTGGATTCGCCATACTATTTCAAAATTTTTCTCTCTCTTCCCACCTATGCGGGGAATTAATTTCCTAGTAAGAAGAGGGGAAAAACTGGAAGATTCTTATATTGGAGTCAATAAAGTTTGGAGCGAAAAAGAAGTAAAAAAAATATTAAAAATTCCTGTAACATTAAAAAATAAGGACATTACAAAAGATGTTTATAATGAATTTTCGACGGAAAGCAACATTATAAAAATGCAAGCCATCGATATTCATTTTTGGCTAATGAAAGATATTCTACAAAAAGCAGATCGTATGACGATGGCTAATTCCGTAGAAGGGCGAGTTCCTTTTGTAGATAAAGAAGTTTTTAAAATAGCTTCAAGCCTTCCTTTAGAATATAAAGTGACAAAAGAAAATACAAAAGTAGCATTAAGAAGTGCCGCCAAAAAAGTAATTCCTAATGAATCCTATAAAAAGAAAAAATTAGGATTTCCTGTACCAATTAGAGATTGGATGAGGGAAGATGATGTTTATGAAGAAATAGTTACTGCTTTTGAATCAGATATAGCAAAAAAATATTTTAATACAAAATTACTTTTAAAAATGTTAAAAGAACATAAAAATAAGAAAAAAGACAATTATCGAAAAGTTTGGAATGTGTTTTGTTTTATAAGATGGTATCAAGTATTTTTTGAAAAAAGTGGAATAGGTAGCACAGAAAACAACTAAAATATAAAAAAAGAACCTACTATTTATGAAATAAGTTCTTTTTTTCATTTTAAGTTGTTTGTAATGATTGTATTTCTTGTTCTGATAATCCTGTTACTTTAGAAATTACTGATGTATCAAATTTTTCTTTGAGCATATTTTGGGCTATTTCATTATTTCGATTTTTTGCTCCTAAAATTTGGCCCTCAGCACGCCCCTTAGCTAGACCTTCTGCACGCCCAATAGACTCCCCAGTTTCTCGTATCTTGTTTTCTAATGTAAACATCTTATTACAGAACTCATCATTCATAAAATCTTTTTGAAACTTTTCCAATGTCA
>CANPWX010000076.1 GCA_947585065.1 uncultured Bacilli bacterium
GTTGGTCGTTTTTATCTTCAAGTTGGATATAATGAGTTTTTTGCTATGGGGCAATCTGCTTGGGCTGGGGCACCTTATTATGAAATGAATGAAAGAAAACCTAAAATTGATTCTTCGATTGATTTTGTAAATAATGTTGGAAAAGTTATTAAATCTATTGAACAAGAAAATCCGGCTGAGAAAGTTTCTTTTAAAGGAGAAGAACTTCCGGCAATTTTAAAATATATTTCGGATATTGCTAGTAAAGAAAATATTGTAACTAGACCTCTTTGGTTACCTAGTATTCCTGAGTTTATTACGATGACTGGATTAGAAAAAAAATATGCTTATAAAGCTAAACCTTACGAAATTGATGAAATTATTGGAGAGTATGATTCTCCTTCTACACAAAGTCAGCATTTACTTACTCTTCCTATTTCTCGAGATGGTAATGTTCTTCTTTATGGAGCAAGTGGCAGTGGGAAAGAAAATTTTATTACGACTTTTGTTATGTCTACTATTTTGCATCATACTCCTCAAGAGGTAGAGTTTTATTTAATGGATTTTGGTTCTGAAACTTTAAAAATGTTTGAAGATGCTCCTCATGTTGGAGATGTGATATTTTCTTCGGATACGGAAAAGGTTACGAATTTATTTAAAATGTTAAATGATCTTGTTAAAAAGCGTAAGGGAAAGTTTTTAAATTATGGTGGTACGTTTGAATCTTATAATTTGAAAAATGAAAAAAAGGAACCTAATGTGATTGTTGTTTTAAATAATTATGAAAATTTTAAAGAATTATATGATAGTTATGATGAAGAACTTGCTTCTTTTACGAGAGAGGGAGCAAAATATGGTATTTATTTTTTCCTTAGTGTTTTGGGGACTAACAGTGTACGGATTAAGTTATTTCAAAATTTTAAAACTATTTATTCTTTACAGTTAAATAATAATGATGAGTATTCTAATATTCTTGGTAATGTTCAAAAGAATTATCCTTCGAAAAAGTTTGGACGTGGAATTACAAGAATTCATGGAGATATTTATGAATTTCAAACGGCTCAAGTGTGTGAGAAAGAACGTTTAGTGGATACTGTTCGAGATGTCTGTTCTAAATTGAAAAGTTATTATAAAATAAAAGCTCCAAAAATACCTGTTTTACCGGAAAATGTTTTCTATTCTAATCTTTCTGTTTCTAATAATTCAATGGATCATTTAGTCGTAGGTATGGAAAAAGATTCTTTAGATCTTTCTTATGTTGATTTTAAGTCTAAAGCACTTCATTTCATTTTAGGACAAGAACTTTCTTCTTTAGAAAACTTTACTTATGGAATTATGGATTCTTTTTCTCATGTATCTAATCAGTTGCTTTTTGTTCTTGATGGTTCTGGTAGTTTGAAATCTAATCGATTACCTACGAAATATTATTATACTAAAAATTTTGATAGTGCATTTCAAAATGCCAAAGATTATATTTTAAAATTAGAAAAAGATTTTGAACAAAATCAAAAAGATGAGAGTAGACTTCAAAGATATACTCATTTAACAATGGTTATTTATGGTATTGATGATTTCTTTGATATACTAAAGAATCAAATGAAAGAATTTGAAGAATTTGTACAAATGGGTCAAGATTTAGGAAAGCTTAGTATTCTTTTCATTGATACGAACTATGCTTTGAAACAACATGAAATGGATTCTTGGTATCGTAATTATGTTATGAATAATAATGGTATTTGGGTTGGAAATGGAATTACCGATCAATTTACTCTTAAATTATCGAAAACACCAAAATTTTGCTATGATGAAATTTCTAAAGAATATGGTTATGTTGTGAAAAATGGTATTCCTGTGTTTGTAAAATTGTTGGAAGGTGAGAAGAATGAATAAGATTTTGGTTTCTATTTATGTTTTAAAATTAGATCAAGAGTTTGAAGTTTTCTTGCCTCCTAATAAAAAAATTGTTGATATTATTTGTATGATTGCTAAAGCTATTCATGAAATTAGTAATGGTGTTTTTCCTTTGAATTATCAAAATTTACTTTATGATGCTGAACAAAATATTTTTTATGATGTGCAATTATCTGTGAAAGATGCGGGTCTTAAGAATGGGAAAAGATTGATTTTCTTTTAACTATGTGTTATCTTTAAAATGGAGAGTATGATATGGATATAAAAGTTTTAGAAGATAATATTTTGAATATTAGTGAACAGATTCGTAATCAATCTGAACTTATAAAAGATATCTGTAAATCTTTAGAGACCACTACTAAATCTTTAGGTAGTTCTTGGCAAGGAAGTAATTACATTTCTTTTACATCGAAAGTATTATTTGATGATAACTCTTATGTTCAGGAATTACAAAGGTTTTCAAAGGAATTGGAGGCATTTTCTCTTTATTTAGAACAATCGGTTTCTCTTTATAATAAAGTGGATTCTGTTTATAGTTCTAAAAAGATAATTTTGTAGGTGATGATATGAATTTATTTCAATATGAAAAAGTGGAAGAAGCTTTACTTCAATATCAAAAATTGAAAATTCAAATGATTGATATTTTAAATAATTTAGAAAATTATGAAAAGAATTTAAATGAAAATTTGTATTGGTCGGGAAGTGGCTCGGAGTATGTAAAACAACAGTTTTCTTCTTTACTTCAAAATGCAAAGGATATTAATTTGGCAATGGTATCTTTATGTAACTTTGTAGCTCAAGAAATTGAAAATCATAAAACTTCCGAACAAAAAATAACAAGTTTATTTGGTGGTGTATCATGAATGATATTGATACAACAAGAATTAAAGAAGATTTAATTTCTTTAAATACATCTCTTTCTACTTCGGTAGAAGAGGAATTATTTAAAGAAGTGGAAAGTGGTATTCAAAGTGATGCCATTTCTGTTTTAGTTCAAGCAAATGATAAATTGTTATTAAAATATGAAGAATTAAAAAAATTGATTCAAAAATATATTGATGTGTTAAATTTTATAGAAAGATATCAGTCTTTGGATAGTGAGTTAGATCGTATCAATGCAGATATTGAATGGGAAGAAAATAGAGAAGAACCTGATTATAGTTATATTCGTTCGTTAAAAAGTGATCGATCTTCGATAGTAGATGAAATGATTGATTTAAAACGTGATATTTACCAAAGTATATAAGGAAAGGAGAAGCATTCATGAAAGTTATTAAATTAACTGTTTTAGAAGATAATTATAAGAGTTTTCAGGATGCTTATCGTTCTTTTGAGAATTTTAAATATACTCAGTTTAAAAATAGTTCGATTTGTCAAAGTAGTAATTCTCTTGTTAATCAAATGGCTCAGAGATTATCTCAAAAATATGATGATTTATTAAAAGGATATCAGAATATTTCTAAATGGTGGAGTGATTATATTCATGATGTAAAGGCTACGGAAAATGTTATTTCTCAAAATCATTTTAGTTTTTCGGATGCTTCTATCGCTACTTTTGTGAATGGCAAGTTTTCTCCTCTTGAGGCTAGAAAAATGAATTTATCTGATCTATTTTCTTTTAATCAAAAAAAAGATAGTTTTTTAGTTTCTCAAAAAATTGGAGGATCTTTACTCGCTCGTAAAAGTTTTTTGCATCAAGAAGAAAAAAATACTTTTCAAAAATATTTAAATGGGGAAGAATTAACTGCTAGAGAGGTCGATCGTATCAGTGGAACTTTGGATCATTTGTATGATAATGAGTTAAATAATACTAGGGCTTTATATACAGATGCTTTTTCTCGTTATCAGGGACTATGTACTTTTTTTGAGAAAATTTCTGGAGAAGAACTTAATATAGAAAAAATACAAGAACTTAAAAAAGATGCTTATAAAGAAGCTCAAGGAATTGTTACTCAATATAAAAATGAGTTAGATTTTATGAGTGACGATTATTTTAGAAATATAGGAATTCGTAAGGAAGAATTTCGCGAGAAATCAGTTGAAGAACTTAGTGCTTTGCTTTTGGAACGTGATCCTTCGATTGGTGGAGTTTATAAAAGGTATGATCGAATTTTTCAAAATACAGATTATGGAAGTTTGGATAATTTTTTAAAACAGTATAGGGAAGCTCAAGAAGAATATCAAAATCTTGAGTTAGAAAAAAGTAATTTAGAGTCTCAAGCTAAAGGGCTTAGTTATTCTTTGATGCATCAAACTGCAGATTATACTAATTTTGAAGTACCAGAAATCTCTTCTAAAGAAATCTCTAAATTTGCATATTTTGTGGAAAGACATGATAATCCTGGAATGCAAGATTTTGTTGTAGATTATGGGAAATTTAGTCAAGAAAATTCTAGTATTGATCCACTTACTTTTACAATCGAAGCCATTCAAAGATATGGAGAAGATATTACCATTAAAGGTGTGGAAAATGGAGAACTTTTAAAAGAACTTGCTTTATTAAAAAGTGAAGATAATTATTTTGATATGGTAAAATATTATCAATTTAGTTATCAAACTTTTGGAAAAGATAAAGCAAATGAATATTTAAGTAGCTATGAAGGAGAAATTCATCAGTTTTGTGGGGAAGTGAAAGCGAAAGAGTTTTTGGACCATTTAACTTCATTAGATGATGAACATCGACTTGCTGCGATTACTAATCATTTACAGATTACAGGGAAAGGTCTTTCGGAAGGAGTTCAAGGCTTTTTTATCAATTTGGATTATGCTTTAGAGGGGTTAGTTGCACCTATTACAAAAGAAAATCGAACGACTTCTGCACGAGAGTATGAAAATATGTATATTGCTCAAGCTTTAATGAATGAGAATAAAAAAGAACAAAATGGTTTAGTGACTAGAAATATCGATGGAGAAGTTGTAAGTACTTCGGATATTATTGATTTTACGAAAGATTATGGAGCTCTTACTGAGCATAATTTTAATATTAGTGAATCTATTGGAAATATGTTACCAAGTATGCTTATAAGTGCTGTAAATCTTTTTGTAGGATCTTCTATGCTTGGTGTCAGTGCAGGTGGTGGCTCTTATCACAGTGCAATGACTGAAGGATATTCTTGGGAACAATCGTTAATCTATGGAGCTCTTTCTGGTACGAGTGAAGTTTTAATGGAAAGAGCTTTCGGAGGTATTCCTTTGTTAAGTGATACAAAAGTAACTAGTCTTAAAACTTTAATTCAAGCGATGGGAAAAGAATTTAATGAAGAGTTTTGGCAAACGTATATTGATGCTGCTGCGGGAACGGTTGTTTTAAATAAAGACTTTGATTTCAAGGGAACTTTTAAAGAAGCTGTTCAGGCTGCTATTTATGGTGGAATTACCGGTGGTATTATGAATGGTCCAAGTTTTGTAATTAGCAGTGTGAACGTGCATACAATTGAAAATCAGGTTCGTTTGGGTAATGTAAGTTCAGAAGAAATTGTTCAATCTTTTCATGATTTAGTTTCGGAAACTCGTGATATGGGGTATGATGAGATTATAAGAGAGTATAGTTCTGCTGCGAAAAATCTTGTATTTTCTTTTATTCAAGCAAAGATGACAAATACTGAAAGTTCTTCTATAGTAAAATCTGTTGCTTCTAATAATTTAGTGGAAGAAACTTCTCCTAAGAATCTTTATGATACAGATGTTCATATGGAACCTATTCCAGAAGTAAATTCTAACCAAAATATTCATGATACGGATGTTCAT
>CANPWX010000077.1 GCA_947585065.1 uncultured Bacilli bacterium
AAATTCATACTTATTTGCTAAACAAATAATTTCATCAATCCGTTCAGGAACATGAACCAAATAAAATTTACCTTTCGGTTTTAATAAGTAACTAGCCATATACATCAAAGAATCAAGTTGAATTTTCACTTCATGTCTAGCAATACGTTTTAATTCATTTTCATTAACTAAACTTGTTTCATTACATTTAAAATAAGGAGGATTACACAAAACAACATCAAAATTATTTCCCGGGAAATAATTTTTTAAATTTAAAACATCTTCATGAATCAAATCCACCAAATCTTCCAAATGATTTACTTTAACAGAATCTACTCCAAGTTCATATATCTCCTTTTGAATTTCTACTCCAATAACCTTCTTTTTAAATTTATTTGCAAGGATAATAGGAACCACAGCATTACCCGTACACAAATCAATAATTTTTTCATCCTTTGTTTTAATATTTGCAAACTCCGCTAATAAAATAGAATCTAAAGAAAATTTAAATCCCTCTTCATATTGATATACTTGTAAATCGGAATAATCAAATAACCAATTAAGAGACTTTTTCATCTTCTAACAAAATCTCCTTCAGTTCATCATTCACCAAAACTTTATATCTCCGATTTAAAATATCCACACTTACTACTTGTCCACTTCCAAAAGCTGTTTCAACTTTATCTCCAACATTGGGCATCCCATATCCACACCGAACATACTCTTCATCCTCATAAGATAAGCAACATAACAGACGACCACAAGCTCCATTAATTTTCGAAGGATTAAGAGCTAAATTCTGATTCTTAGCCATATTCATAGTAACAGATTCTAAATGATTTAAACAAGAAGAACAACAAAGAGGACGACCACAAATACCAATTCCACCAATCTGTTCAGCTTTATCTCTAGCACCAATTTGTCGAAGTTCAATACGAGTCTTATATACCGAAGCTAGTTTTCGAGCAAGTTCCCGAAAATCTACTCGTTCATCTGCATAAAAATTAAATAATAATTGCTTTCGATCAAAAGTAAAACTAGCATCAATAAAATGCATATCTAAACCTAATTCTTCGCAAAAATCCTTTGCAGTTTTTAAAGCACACTCACTATCTTTACAATTTTTTAAATATTGCTCATAATCTTTCTTGTTAGCAATACGAACAATTTCTTTTAAATCCATTTTCTCTAACTCTGCGAAATCAATATTTACTTTATCCAAAACACGTCCAAATTGTAAACCTCTTTCTGTTTCAACAATAACAGTTACTTGATTCGGAATAATTAAATCATGCCCATTAAAGTAATAACCTTTTCCTTTATCTTTAAAAACAACTTCATAGATATTCATTCTATCACCTACTTTCTAAAACATATCGATCTAATAAAAACTGAATATTAACATTATAATTAATATCATCTAAAATACATGATAAATATTTTAATTCTTTGAATAAAAAAGAAGAACCTTTTTTTAACAGAAAACTTAATGATTCCAAATCCGATTCTAAATTACTATCATTCAAACTAGCTTGATATATTGTATGATAGACCTGAAAAATACTTTGAAATAAATAATTAAGTTCTTTTCGATCATGAATTAAAGGTATTATAACATCTTTATTATATAAAATAGCATCTTCTTTTACTAACTGATACTCTTTAATATAATTGATTGCAATTTCTTTCCATTCTATCGGAATAGACAAACCATTACTAATATCATAATAATCAAGTACAATTTGACAACGACTTTTAATAGTCGCGATAATATTCTCTTTATTTGTAGTTATAAAAAAGCCCAAAATATTATCTTCCGGTTCTTCCAAAAATTTAAGCATCGTATTTGCACTTGAAGCATTTAAAGCTTCAGCATTTAGTATAACATACATATTATATTTTGTGAATATTGGTTTCGTTTTAAAAAAATCCTTTAATTCTATTATCTGTTCTTTTTTAACAACTTGTCCATCAGGCTCTATAATAATCAAAGAAGGAATAGACTTATTCTTAATTAAATGAGAAAGTTTTTCATCTTCATTCTGATCTCCTGTTTGATTAATAAAAACTAAAAATTCCAATAAATTATCTAAACATTTAGAAGGATTGTTTGTTTCAAGCAAAAAAGCATGAGAGAGACGATTCTCATGATATTCATTCATTAACTCTTGAATCCCTTTACTTTCTTGCACACCTCATCACCTATAACTATTTTACTATAAAAAATAAAATAATTAAAGAAGAAAGACCAGGAATACCCAACAAAGTTACAATACCTACAGTTAAAAAATTAATGGGAATATAAATATGCAAAGAAGAAATAAAATAATTCAACCCATAAAGAAGTAAAAAAGCAACGACAATTTTTCGAACCAATACATAAATTTTTTTCAACATATAAAATCCCCTCAATAAAAAATATGCAAAAAAAAAGATTTTATTCAGAAATCTGTTTACGATCCTCAATAGCTTTATCTAAAGTAGTTGTATCTAAATAATCAATCTCAGCTCCTAAAGGAAGTCCATAAGATAACCTAGAAATAGTAACATCTTTTCCTTCAAAAATCTTTTTTATATATAATGTTGTAGTTTCTCCTTCAATTGAACTTTTCAAAGCCAACACAATTTCTGGTTTCTCCAAAGATTGAACTCGTTCTATAAGAGAATGTAAATTAATATCATCTACTGAAGTACCATCCATAGGAGAAATAAGTCCATTTAAAACATGGTAAACCCCACGATAATTTTGAGCTTTTTCAAAAGCAAAAACACTTTTATAATCCTCAACGACACAAATCAAATTTTGATTTCGAGAGGGATCAGTACAAACAGAACAAGCATCCATATCAGTAAGATTGCCACAAACAGGACAGGGATGCAAAGTTTTCTTAGCTTTTATTAAAACAGTACCTGCCATTTCTACCTCTTCCGTAGGCATTTTCAAAGTAGCTAAAGCCATCCTTTCCGCACTTTTTTCCCCCACACCTGGTAATTTCTGAAAAAAATCCATTAATTGTTCAAAGATTTCTGGGTAATTACGATTCATATTACATCAAACCATCAAGCATTCCAGCATACTGTCCCATTTTATTCTCAAACTCTTTATTCACTTTTGTTAAAGCATCTTTACTCGCTAAAACTATAAAATCCTCTAGCATTTCAATATCTTCTTTATCCAAAGATTCTTTTTGAATTTTACAACTAACCATTTCTTTTTTGCCATTTAAAGTAACTTCAACAAATTCATATTTCCCGGGAAATAATTGAGCATTAATTTCTTCCTTCTTCTTTTGAATATCCCTTTGCATTTTTTGAGCCTGAGCCATAATACTTTGCATATTCATAAATATTCCTTCTTTCTAAACTATCTCTATTTTATCACGATTAAAAACATCTGCAACAATATTTTCAATTTCTTCATCATCATTATGATTAGGTTTTAAATTATTTAAAGAACTTTCATCTATAAGTTGATAACTATATTTATTTTTTAAATTTTTCACATAAACAGCCTTTTCTTTCTCCCATTCAGAATTACTTAGAGCAATAAAATGAATAGAATCACTAAATTTAAATTGAATAGCATTCGTAAATTCATCAATTTTAGTATTAATTAAATTAGATAAACTTTCCAATTTAGTAGAAATAATCACATAATCCTTAGAAGCACACACTAACTGAGAATCTAAAATCCAAGAAACAAAATCAGGAGATAAATTAGAACTTTCTAATTCTTTCCAAATATTTTGATAAGCTACTAAAAATTCCTTCTTAGCCCCATAAAAACAATTATTTATTCGAATATTTTTTAATTCTTGCAAATATTTAGTAACTTGAACTTCTTCATATGGATCCGTTTCAATCTTTTTTTCAACTGTAACTACAGGAACTTCTTTTTCAATTTTTTGAGATAGTAAAATAGGTTGTTTAAAATTTTGCTCCTCTTCAAAACTTCCCAACAAAATCAATTTAATTAAAATATAAGGATTCATATTAATATTTATTTTATTCAATACCTCATTAAATTCAAATATAATTTTTTTAATTTTGGCAAAATCAAAAGAACCTTCATATCGATTCATTTTAATTAAGACAGCAATGTGAGTAAACTCTTGTACCAACCTTTTAATAAAAATTTTATAATCATTAGCTGAATTTTCTAACTCATTAAACGCTTTTTCTATTCCTTCTGCATCTTTAATCTCTACCATTTTTATAATATCTTTAATTATTTTAGAAGAAATAGAACCATAATGAGTTAAAATTTTATCAATATTAATTTCCTCCGCATTTGAAGCCAGTTGATCAAGCAAACTAAGAGCATCCCTCATTCCACCTTCTGATAAATAGGCAATTTCATCAACAGCATCATCAGTAATTTTTATACCTTCTTCATCACATACAAAATGAATTTGTTTTTTTAAATCATCCATACTTATTTTTTGAAAATTAAATCTTTGACATCTTGAAAGAATAGTAATTGGAATACTTTCTACATTAGTCGTTGCCATAATAAATATAGCATGTTTAGGTGGCTCTTCCAAAGTGAGCAAAAAAGCATTAAAGGCACTTTGAGTAATCATATGAGCTTCATCTATAATATAAATTTTATATTTTCCTTCCGAAGGAGCAATCTTAACATTGTTAATAAGTTCACGAATATCATCCACACCATTATTAGATGCTGCATCAATTTCAATAATATCAGGACTTTCAGCAAACGACAAACAATTAGCACACTCGCCACAAGCTTCTCCATTGACAGGATTCAGACAATTTATAGTTTTTGCAAAAATTTTAGCTGTAGACGTTTTTCCTGTGCCTCTAGGACCAGTAAATAGATAGGCATGAGAAATTTTATCATTTTTAATAGCATTTTGAAGCATTTCCACAGTATATTCTTGTCCAACAATCTGAGAAAAAGAACTTGGACGATACTTACGATATAAAACTTTATAATTCATGGTGCACCTTCTTTTTTATAATATTAGTATAACATGAAATCAAAAAATATTTCTATCTTTTTAGAAGAAAAAAATCAGAAATCATTTTAGAATACATTTGTACGCGTTTATTTTCATTAATTAATTGAAAATTTGTTTTATTATACTCTTTTTTATATTCTAATTTAGACAATAAATAATAAACATTACGAATTCTAGCCTGTTTAATCACTTCATAACACATGGAACATGGTTCCAAACAAACATATAAATCACAATCAGTTAAATTCCAACGATTTAATACTTTTTCTGCTAATAAAATTGCATTAATTTCAGCATGAGCAATAATATTATGATCAATTTGCCTAGTATTGTGTGCATAACTAATTACTTTGCCATCACAAACAACAACTGCTCCTACAGGAACATCACCATTTTCGTATGCTATTCTTGCTTCTTTTAAACATAAATCAAAATAATGATCCATAACACTAACTTCTTTCATAAAAAAAGTGCACACAAACAGGGAATGATATGGCTGCTATCTTCCGATCCTGACCAAGTTACACTATATTTGTTGCACGTATAAATAATACCAAAAGAATTATAAAAAAGCAAGAAGAAAAGCAAAAATAAACATTTGTTTGCTATGTTTTGTATAACTTCACTAACTTATTAAAAAATAACTATATA
>CANPWX010000078.1 GCA_947585065.1 uncultured Bacilli bacterium
AAAGGGCTATAGTGTTTAAAAAGCATTATAGCTTTTTTAGTTTATTATTTAAAAAGTACTAATATTATATAGAAAATAGTAAATGCCCCCTTGCGAAACCATGTATTATTTGATAAAATTATATACGACTTAAGAAAGGAGATTACTCATGGCAAATATTAAAAGTTCTAAAAAAGCAATTAAAACTATTGCGAAAAGAACAGAAAACAATCATGAATTAAAAGCACGTGTTCAAAACTCTATTCGTATGTGTGATAAAGCAATTGAATCTGGGGATAAAGAACGCGCAACAGAACTATTTAAAGATACTCAAAAATTTATTGATCGTGCGGTTAGCAAAGGATTTTTAAAAAGAAATACTGCAGATCGCCAAAAATCAAGATTATCTCATAAAGTGAAAGAAATGGCATAAGATTGTTGTTTCTTTTCTTTTTTTTTGCTAAAATATCTGTAAGAGTGATGAATATGAAAAATCTAATAAAAAATATATTGATTCCATTTAGCTGTTTATTGTTTTTATTATTTCTTTACTTTCATATTGAGGGAATTACTGATTTTTTTGTTCAATATATTGATGCTGAGCCCAAAATTGCTTTACAGCCTATTAGTCCTTATCAAAAAAAAGAAAATTTTTTATTTGTTCAATCAACCGATCATTTTACTCCTTACAGCAAACATGATTTAAAAAATATTTTTTATACAATTGTTAATAATGGATGGAAAGAATTTACTTTTTATTGTCCTAGTGAATATACAAATTGTTTAAATGATGTAAGAAATCTTAGTCAAGATCAAAATCTTCTTACGCATTTAAATAATTTTGTGCATCCTTATAATGGTTTTTCTGATGTAGTAACCGTTATTTCTGAATCAGGAGAGATTACTGTCCAAATTCATTATTTTTATACGGAACAAGAAATTGACGCGATTAATAAAAAAATTGAAAATATTTATTCCGAAATTATTCATGAGGATATGGATACTGTAGAAAAAATTAAAACAATTCATGATTATATTATTAATCATACGAAATATGATATTGAAAGAAATAATGAGAAAGAAAGTAATTATCATTCTTATCTTGCTTATGGCCCTTTATTAGAAGGATATGCTACTTGTAATGGATATACAGATGCGATGGCTTTATTTTTAACTTATTTAAATATACCAAATTTTAAAATTGCAATGACTCCAGATAGTGATGTGGGACATGTTTGGAATGCTCTTTATTTAAATGGCGAATGGCTTCATCTTGATTTAACTTGGGATGATCCAGTGAGTGATGATGGAAAAGATTATTTACAACATAAATATTTTTTAATTACAACTAGTGAACTTAAAATGGCTGATTCTGGTGAGGTTATGGTTCAAGAACATGAATTTAAACCTAGTATTTATTTAGAGTTTAAAGAAAATTAAAAAAGAGGTGTATTAAATCTCTTTCTTGTTTTTCTTAATTGATTGAAACATTTTCTTCCATAATTTTTGAGAAGAATAATTTAATATTCCTACTTTGTATATACGAAGTCCATAATGGAAAACGATCCATGTAAATACTACGTTTATAATAGTGGATATCACAAGCTCTATCATTTGAAATTGACCAAGTAAAAATAACACAGGTGCAAGTAAGAAGGATAACATCGGAACAAAGGCCATAATCTTAATAAAAATTGCTCCATCAAATTGAACAGCCATTAATGATAAATAATATCCTAACATGATGATTAACATCATTGGCGTTTGAAGTTGTTGAAAATCTTCAATATTGGTTGTCATAGATGCTAAAACACCCGCGACAATTGCATATAGTAAAAATGATGAAAGAAACAAAATAATAAAAATTGGTAATCCTCGAACAAACAATGTAAGAATACCAGAAGACTTTACTGTTTCTAATAGTTCCATCATTCCATCCGTTTGGATAAGAGAAGTTGCAGAACTAGAAAATAAACTTCTTGAAAAAAGAGCAAGTCCACCATAAACCAATAATAAAATGCCTTGAATTAATACGAACAAAGTAGCCGCGAAAATTTTTGATAAAAAATGTGTTTTAGGAGATACATTAGAAATAATAATTTCCATACTACGTGTTGTTTTTTCATCATTTACCTCTGCCCCTAACATTTGTACTAATAAAAGAATTAAAAAGAAACAAGGCAATATAATAACGAGAGAAACAATAGAAGCAACCATCTCTTTATTCTCACTACTTTCTTCTTCGTTTAAAATCGTTTTTTCTAAAACTGCTGGAGAAGTAAGAGCACTTATTTCTTCTTCCGATAAACCACTTGCTGAAATGGCAAAACGATCCTTTACCGTACTCAGTGCATTTTGAATAACATTAAAAGCAATCATTCCAACATCATTATAACTAATCAATTCTCCCTTTACATAATTCGTATCATCAGGAAGCAATTTAATTAAAATAATATTTTCTTTTTCCAATGAATCCTGAAATTCCTCTACATTATCTTTTTTTTCTAAAACATAATTTCCACTTTGAAAACTTTCAGAAATATTAGAAAAAGCTTCTTCAAACAAACTATAGCTATTAACATGATCTTCTACATATACTTTTGTCTCTTCATTAAAATCCCCACCAAATAAATGAACAATAGAATCAATATTGGCAATAAAAATTAATAAACAAAGAAGTAAAATATTCACAATCTTAAAAGTTTTCGTATTTATTTTTCGATCTAAACTTTGTTTTGTTAAAAATTTTAATTTATCCTTCATATACTTCCCCCACTTTACTTAAGAAAATTTCATTTAAAGATGGATCCTCTACTCGAAACTCTGATATATTCTTTCCTTTTTTAACAATAGCAAAAACATTTTCCATAATAGAATCATTTTCTATTTTTACAATAAATTCATTTGCGAAAGTAAGAACCTCAACCACTCCATCTAACTTTTTAATCGCATCGATATCTACATCGCCAATAATATGAATATTTTTTTTACGATATTCTTTTTTAATTTCTTTTAAACTTCCTTCTAACACACTTTTTCCCTTCACCAAAATAACTAATTTTTCGCAAAACATTTCAACATGTTCCATCCGATGAGAAGAAAAAATAATACTACTTCCTTGTTTTTTAAATTCTCTCATAACATCCATAAACAACTCAACGTTAATAGGATCTAATCCAGTAAAAGGTTCATCTAATATTAAAAGTTTCGGTTTATGAATAATGGCGCTGATAAATTGAATTTTTTGTTGATTTCCTTTGGATAATTCTTTTATTTTTCTTTTTTTATATTCTTTTATATGAAATCTATCTAACCAATAATCTAATTCTTTTAAAATATCATTTTTAGACATTCCTTTTAATGTTCCATAATAAATCATTTGTTCTTCCACAGTTAATTTTGTAAGTAAACTTCTTTCTTCTGTTAAAAAACCAATTTTATCGGTTACTGTATAATCAATCGGTACACCATCTAAAGTAATTGTACCATTTGTTGGTTCCAAAAGTCCAATAATCATCCGAAATGTTGTCGTTTTACCTGCACCATTCACTCCTAAAAGTCCAAATATTTCTCCATCTTTTACTTCAAAAGATAAATCATCTACAGCTTTTAATGTATCATAATATTTTGTCACATGACTTACTTTTAACATATTATCACTCCCATGCATCTATAATTCTTTTTAATATATTCGCTATACTATCAATAAGACAATCTCGAAAAAAATTTTCTTCAAAAAAATCATTATGAATCATTTGATATAACATATCTTTATCTATTTCTTCTAAAATGGAATCCATTGAAATATGACTTATTAATTTTAATTCTTCTAATTTTCTTTTTTGAGCTTGCTGAATTTGTTTTCTTTCTTGAGGGTATCCAGATAAACTTTCACTAGAAAATAATGCTTCAAAAATACTCTCTAACCAAATTTCAGAACCCGTTCCAAAAAACTTACCAAAAGGAATAGATACAGCATTTCCACCATTTATTTTTTGAAAAAGAGTTGCGTCTACATAATCTGATACGTAACCACAAGTTACACCAGGAAGAGCATTGGCACTCATAACAACACCAATTCCAGAAGCACAGCCAGTGACTACAAAATCTACTGCTCCACTATTTAATAATATGCCAGTGAGTATTCCTGCTCCTACATAATCAATTTCAACATCTTTTCCTTCTTCTACACCATAATTTAAAACTTCATGATCATATTTTTTAGCTACTCGTTCTAATACTTTTAAGATAAATTCATTTTTCTTTTTTTGACTATTTTCATTAATTAATGCAATTTTCATAACCCTTTTCCTCTCTATTTCATTATAGCAAAGAAAAAAGAAACAAAAAAGTATTTTTCATCATTTTGTTTCCTGAATGCTAAACAATTATTACTCTATAAAATTTTTTATATATTTATATGTTTATTTAATTATTTAAAATATATGGTGATAATAGTTCGCCTGTACCTCGTAAAACCTCTACCGAAGTAGATAAGTAAAGAGATGGGAATGTATCCAATAGATTGTACACTGAGGTATTACTCGCATAATTTTTATTAATTATAGCTATCTCTTCCTTATACTCACTCGACGGCGATAATGTAAGATAAGCGGATTCAGATTTCAGCCAATCATTATTTATACAATCAGATTGGTTATCCGAGTCTTTATTTGCTCCTCTCCAATATATAATTTTTAAGCAACTTTCTCTTGACACATTTAGTCCACCGCTTGTCGCATAGCCAAAGTCGCTCGGATAGATTACGCCTATACTATGAAAAATGGTTTGATCTAATTTACCTGCTTTATCTCTTGTAGTTTCTTTTTTCCATTCATAGCTTCTTGGAAAAGTATCACCCATAGCCCTAGTACTGTTAACAGTATAAACATTTGTTCCTCTTTCTTGTTGATATAGATTCATAAAAGTACCATTGAATGCTTCTCCTGTTAAGCCTCCTATATTCCAAATTATATTCTGATCTACCATATTCCGAGCAGTTTCATTTAATCCTTTACTATTATTTGTCTTATTATCACTTCCATCAAAAGTACATGTCTCTACATCGTCGCTCCAACCCCAATCTTTAACAGAGCATTCATTACTTGTAGAATTATAATATGCTATATTTAATACTTGCATCAAGTAAGCTTGAGTCCAATCATTCGCATAGAATCTTCTTGTGCCACTTTCTTCCCAAGGATTTATGGTGTATTTTCCAATAGAACTTGCTTTTACTATTTTTACTCTTTGTTCTACTTTACTTGTTCCATCTTCTTGAGGTACTAAGACATTCACAAGTCCAATCATTCTCCATAATTCACAATGCTTTCCATCAAAATCTCCTTCTTCTGTACATCCCTCATCACTATTAAACCAAACATAGTTATTTGGACTCGCTCCTGCGTACCTCAATTCTGGATTTACTTTCCATTCTGATCCTAATTCTGTTTCACTATCATTGCTATGATCCACTATATATAATCCATTATCTTTGGTGACCGTCGGTACCGCATTTTTTATATATTGAATTAATTCTTTTGGAATTAATACACTTTTACTTACCTTACCAACGGATCTATTTCCTGCTTGATCTTTTACAGTTACAGTAATTGTATAACTATTACCCTTT